>NZ_VHLB01000176.1:0-5493 GCF_006547365.1 Myxococcus sp. AB056
CAGCCCCAGGACGTGCTCCCCGTGCGCCTGGAATCGCTCCTGGAAGCCTTGACCGACCGGCATCTGGCGGACCGGCTGGAGCGCGTGCACCGCGCGGCGGCGGTGGCCATCGACCGACTGGGGCACCTGAGCATCGCGAAGTACGAGCCCACGTCGGTGGAAGCGGACGGCGGCGCGGACCTGTCGCTGTGGGAGACGATGGCGCCGGCCATTGGCGACACGCTGGTGGGCGTCAACCAGCTCATCAGCGCCGTCCACCAGGAGTTCCCGCCCCCCACGCGCCCGGTCGGGCTCGGCGACGGTGGCTGGGCCCCGCCGCCGGCCAGCTCGGATGAGCGGCTGGCGCAGGAGGTGGAGGCGGTGCTGCACGCCATCGCGGACCGGCTGGCCCGGCGTGTGGCGGAGCTGGGACAGCAGATGCGCCGCCCGGAGGTGGTGAGCGACCGCTGGACGCTGATGGCCGAGCTGCAAGCCTTCCGCGCCGACTTCCGCGTGCGCATCGGCGACCTCGTGTACCTCACCGCCTCGGCCTTCGCCGACGTGCGCCGCGAAGAGGTGGTGCCCGGCTACGCCCACCAGGTGGGGGCACGGGCGGCGCTGCGCGCGGCGGCGGCGGACCTGCGCCGCTCCCTGCAAGGCCGGCTGGAGCGTGCGACGAAGGCGGAGCCCCGCGCGCGCCCCGCGCTGGCACGGCAGGTGGCGGAGAGCCTGTCCGCCTTCGTGTCCCTTCCCGCGTCAGTGGCGCTGCGCACGCCGCAGAAGCACCAGGTGCTGGAGCTGCGCGCGCGGCTGCTGGACACGGCCACCCAGGCGGAGCTGGCGCCGGACGCGCTGTCGGGGCTGGTGGAGCCCTACCTCGCGGCGTTGGAAGCGCAGATGGAAGAGGTGACGCGCACCTGGCTCATCGTCCACGACCGCGCGGTGTGGGCATCCTGCGGCATGAAGCTGGAGCAGGCGGACATGCACCTCACGCTGGGCTCACGGGGCGCGGAGCGCGTGCTGGCGGAGGCGGTGGAGGCGGCGGGCGCGCTCCAGGGCCGCTCGGCGCCCTTCGACGCCTTCCTGCGCAAGGCAAGGCAGGAGGCGGGCGACGGACTGGAGGAGGCAGGGGCGCGGGAGCTGCTCGGCCGGTTCCGGGAGCGGCTCGCGGCCCTGCCCTTCAGTTGAAGCGGGATTACGGCTTGGCGCCTTCGGCCTTCGCGCCCTCGAGCAGCGCGGGCGACTCGGGCTTCGGCGGAAGGATGCGCAGCTCGTCGTAGCGCGCGGCCAGCGTCTCCGGCGTCATCTCCTCCTGCCACTGCTTGGGGTTGGTGTTCCAGCCGAAGTCGGCCGGCACCTTGCCGCCGCCCTGGCTGGCGTAGCCAATCATGTCCGGGAACTGCTTGGACCAACGGCCCGCGGGGTCCGGCTCCTTGGTGATGAGCTGGCGGTTGGGACGGTGAAGGAAGGGCTTGGGTGCGTCACTCATGGCCCGTAGCCTCTCCGAAAGCAGCCCGCGAGGGTAGAGGGAAGACGCGGAGCCTCAGGCCGCCCGGCGGGTCCGCTTGCGGCGCCCGGTGCTCACCGGCGGCAGCACGCGGGGGCCCATTTCGAACACCGCGGCGAAGAAGCGGGCCTGGGCCTCGCTGCCATACCGGTATCGGCGCACCGCCCCGGCCCACGTCTCCACCTCCACACCCCAGCCTCGCCGGTCATGGAGGAGCTCCACCCGCAGCACCCCACCCATGCCGCCATCCGCACCCTGTGCATCCATGCCCCGGGCCCTTGAAATCCCCGTGCCAGGGCGCACACGCGACATCACCGGGTTGCGGTGTCGGCCACCCACCAAAGCGCGGCGGGCCCGTAAGGAATGCAGGAGGGCTCGGCTGCCCGCCTGCCCGCTGGGCCATGCCCGACCGGGGGACACCTCAGGTCGCCTTGTGCCCCGCGATTCCTGCGTTAACTCAGAAGCATGACTCAATTCGAGAGCAACACCGGCGAGCGGTTCGCCGAATTCGTCCTCCCCGACGGCTGCGTGCTCTGCGGTGGAGAGGTGACTGTGCGTGCCTCTCAGGCGGGTGCACACAGCTATTGCCCGCGGTGCCACTGGCTGTCCAAGCCCAGCATGCGCGTGCGCGACAACGGCGTGGAGCTGTCCTTCGCCACCACCGTGCTCGCCTGAGCACGCGCCGCCTCACGGCGGCAACATCGTCTCCGACAGCAACAGCGCCAGCAGGGTCGCCTTCTCGCCCTGCCCGAGGCGCAGCACTTCCTCGGGCAGGGACAGGGAGACGGGGCCCGGCTGGAGCGTCGTCCCAGGCTGGCAGGTGCGCCAGCCCGAATACCCTTCTCCCTTCACGGACAGCGTGTAGTTGCATCCGCCCATGGCGCCAGCGATGGCGAAGGGCGCGATGACGAGGCTCGACGGCTGGCTGGCGAAGTTTCCCTCCAGAAGCAGGCCCGGCTCTGGCGTCCTTTCGAGGACGCGGAGGTCGACGGTGCCCTCCCCCACGCGTCCGAGCAGGTTTCCGCTGGCCCAGCCGACATCCACGTCACTGCCACGCACCTGTCCCACCAGCGCGGCGCCGCGCTGACGCAGCTCCACGCCGGGCCCCCGCACGACGCCGCCCTCCTCCAGGGACAGCGCCACCGACTGCGAGCCCGCTTCGAGCCGCAGCGGTCCTCCTTCTCCGGTGACGGAGACCTGTGCCCGTGAGGAGGGCGCGAGCGTCAGACACAGCACGCCCAGGATTCCGATGACACCTCGTGGCCCTGTTTCGCTCCGTGACACATGACACCTGCTTTCGGCGGGTCCTCTGCCCGAAGGTGAGGCTCCGCCGAAGTCGTGGCAGGGGCCGCGGACCTGGCGCGCTCACGCCGGGACTCGAAAGGTCCCGGGAAGCGAGCGCGGGGTCCGCGGCTCAGTGGCCGCCGTACGTACCGCTCGCGGCGGGCACCGCTTCGGGCTCGCACTCGCGCCTGCGCTCGGATTCATCCCAGGCGCGGCCGTCCTCGTAGCCCCACTCGTCGACGTCCACCTGGTAGCTGACCTGCGACAGCAGCCGGCCCCGGCATAGCTGCGAGTCCCAGTTGCCCTCCGCCAGCGAGCTGTTGGCGCGGGAGAGCAGCTCGCGCATCACCCACTCCGGGACGATGTCGCGGTCCGCGGGGTACGCGAAGCGGAAGAACATCAGGTGCGCGAGCAGCACCTCCCAGTACCGGTCGAAGCGCGCCAGCAGCCGCGGCCAGTCGAACGTGCGCCCCGTCTTCAGGAGCAGGTGCGTGAGCTCGTGCCCGTCGAAGCGCTCTCGCTCCAGGACGAAGGCCTTGCTCCAATAGATTTCCTCCGCCGGAGGCACGTTGCACGCGCAGTTCAGCAGCCGGGCGCGGACCGCGTGCTCGAACCAGCCGTCGTCAACGACGGTGATGCCATTGCCGGACGCGAAGATGAGGTCGACGAGGAAGTCGTCCCAGAAAGCCTTGTGCAGCCAGCCGTGGACGTTGCTCTGCGTGCTCCAGCCATTGCGCGCGAGCACTTCCAATGCGCGGTCCGCGTCGTCCTTGCGGATGAACAGGTCCAGGTCCTTCGTGTCTCGATAGATGCCCGTGTAGTGGGCGAACGCGTAGGCCCCGCCGACGAGGAACGGGATTCGCGCGTCAGACAACAATTGGATGGCATAGGCCCGTGCGCCCAGCTCGGCGACCGGCCGCCGAACCTCCATCCGCCGTGGGTCTCCCCCGGGCGCGCCCGAGGCCTTCGGTGGTTGCTCAGCCATGCGCCAAAAATAGGAGCGCGATGCCGGGACGACAGCGGTCCGGCCGCGTGGCAGGCCGCAGAGCGGCCGGGCGTGCGTCAGCGCGCCAACATCAACATCAGCGGCGCCGTCGCGAAGGACAGCGGAACGCCCACTCCCACCATCAACACCGCCAGGTCCGGGTCCAGGTCATGCTCGGCCGCGAGGATGGCCGCGCTCACCATGGGGCCCATGGCCGACTGCAGCAGCGTGGCCTGCACCACCATGGGCGCCAGCCCTGGCAAGGCCAGCAGGCCCGCGGCCGTCAGCGCCGGCACCAGCAGCAGCTTGTACGACAGCCCCAGGGCCACCGCGGGCAGCCGGGGCTTGATGCCCGACAGGCGCAGCTGCAGGCCAATGGCGAACAGCGCCAGCGGCGTCAGCAGCGCGCCCAGCCGCTCCAGCACTCCGTCCAGCCAGACGGGATAGGCCCAAGGCCGCGTCGCCAACGCCACCACCAGCGCCAGGAACGCGGGGAAGGTGGCCACCTTGCGCGCGAGTTGGCGCAGGGACAGCGGCGTGTCCGCGCCCGCCCGGGCCGCCGCCACCGTGGCCAGCGAGGACAGCACCAGGAAGGAGCCGAGCTGATCCACCACCACCGCCACCGGCAAGCCCCTGTCACCCAGCAGCGCCTCCGCCATGGGCAGCCCCACGAAGGCGGTGTTGCCCAGCCCCGCGGTCAGCACCAACGCCATGATGGACGGCTTCGACAGCCCCAGCCGGGGCCCCAGCAGCCGGAAGAACGGCCCCGCGCCCAGGTAATAGAGCCACGGCACCGAGGCGGCGACCAGGAGCTCCGGCACGAACACCAACTGGTGCATGGCCCGCAGCACCAGCGCGGGCAGCGCCACGTACAGCACGAAGGTGTTGAACGCCCCGGCGGAGCCCTCCGGGAACTTCCCACTGTGCCGGGCCAGGACGCCCAGCACCATACACGCCCCCAACAGCCCGATGACGTTCCCCATGGCGGGCGCAGCGTCTCAGCCCGCCGCGTCGGACTCCAGCGACATGCGGAAAAAGAAACGGGCGGCCTTCCGGTGGAGGAAGACCGCCCGTCGTTCACTTCACGTCGAAGCCTGGACTACGGCTTGGTGTAGTTGATGGCCAGGTTGAACGTACCGGCCGTGTAGCCACGCACCATGATGTACGCGGTGGTCTGACCCGCGGGCACGGCGATGTCGCACGTCTCGGAAGCGCCGCTGAGGTACGGACGGCAGTTGTACGCGCTCGTGGTGGGGGCCGCGCCAAAGCGGACGTAGAGGTCCGGGTCACCCGAGCCCGTCATCACGACCTTGAAGTTGGTGCCGGCCTTCACGCTGAAGGGGCCGTAGTTCTGGCTGCCACCCGAGGTCACGGAGCCAGAGCGCGTCTCGCTCGTGGGCGTGCCGCTACCACCGCCCAGGGGCGCCAGGTAGTTGATGGTCAGGCTGAAGCTGGCGGCCGAGTAGCCACGCACCATGATGTACGCGCTGGTCACGCCTTCCGGGACCTCGAGCTCGCAGGTCTCGTTGGCGCCGGCGAGGTACGGACGGCAGGTGTACGCGGTCGTGGTGGGAGCCGCGCCAAAGCGGACGTAGAGGTCCGGGTCACCCGAGCCCGTCCCCGTCATCACGACCTTGAAGGTCGAGCGGGGAACGACGGTGAAGGGACCGTAGTTGACGTTCGCGTTCGCGCCGACAGAGCCCGTGCGGGTCTCCGTGGTGGGCACACCTTCCGGGGG
>NZ_VHLB01000177.1:0-5432 GCF_006547365.1 Myxococcus sp. AB056
GGGGTACCGGATTGAGTTGGGGGAGGTGGAGGAGGCGCTGAAGCAGCACGCGCAGGTGAAGGAAGCGGCAGCGGTGGTGAGGGGAGAGGGGCAGGAGAAGCGGGTGGAGGCGTATGTGGTGGCGCCGGGAGGAGAGGGAGGGGCGCTGAAGGAATATGTGAGGCAGAAGCTGCCGGAGTACATGGTGCCGTCGGTGGTGGTGGTGCTGGAGGCACTGCCGCTGACGCCCAACGGCAAGGTCGACCGCAAGGCACTGTTGGCCTCCGACGCGGGGCCTTCCGAGCCGCGTCAGCACATCGAGCCGCGTACGGTCACCGAGCAGCGGCTGAGCATCATCTGGTGTGAAGTGCTGGGCATCGAGCGGGTGAGCGCGGACGCTGACTTCTTCGAGTTGGGCGGGCACTCGTTGCTGGCCACGCAGCTCATCGCGCACATCCGCTCCGCCTTCGGCGTGGAGTTGCCGCTGCGCACGCTCTTCGCGTCACCTGTTCTCGAAGGGCTCGCGCTGCGAATCGAGGAGTCGGCGCGGGAAGCGGCGGCGCCGAGCGTGCCAGCGCTGACCCGGGTACCACGCATGGGCGCATTGCCCGTGTCGTTCGCCCAGCAGCGGCTCTGGTTCATCGACCAGCTCCACCCGGGCAGTGCCAGCTACAACGTCCCCATCGTCCTCCGGATCGAGGGCTCGCTCGATGTGAGCGCGTTGCAGCGCGCGTTCTCCGCGCTGGTGGCGCGCCATGAGTCGTTGCGCACGACGTTTGCCTCCCACGAGGGCCAGCCTGTCCAGGTCATCCATCCGGCCATGGACGTCCAGCTCGCCTTCGAGGACTTGAGCACGTTGCCGGACGAGGAGCGCGAGGCCGAATTCCGCGCGCGTGCGACTCGAACAGCCCTGCGGCCGTTTCATTTGGAGCACGGCCCCCTGATGCGCGTGGGGCTGTCGCGGCTGTCACCGGACGTGCACGCCCTGGTGCTGGTGCTGCATCACATCGTCTCGGATGGCTGGTCGCTGGGCGTGCTGGTCCGGGAGTTGGGCGCGCTCTATGCGGCCTTCCTCGAAGGACGGTCTCCCGGGTTGCCGGAGCTGCCCGTGCAGTACGCGGACTACGCGGTGTGGCAGCGGCAATGGCTGAGCGGCGCCGTGCTGGAGGCACAGCTCGACTGGTGGCGGCAGCAGCTGTCTGGCGCGCCTCCTCATCTGGAGCTGCCCACCGACAAGCCCAGGCCGGCGACGTTGTCGCACCGCGGTGCATGGGTGCCGGTGCGGTTGTCACGGCCGATGAGCGACGCCGTGACGGCGCTGGCCCATGCGGAGGGAGCCACGCCCTTCATGGTGCTGCTGGCGGCCTTCCAGTTCCTGCTGTCGCGCTACTCGGGGCAGGAGGACGTGCTGGTGGGCTCGCCCATCGCGGGTCGCAGGTACGAAGAGACGGAGGGGCTCATCGGCTTCTTCGTCAACACCCTGGTCCTCCGCGCACAGGTCCAGCCCCATGCCACCTTCCGCGAGCTGTTGGCACAGGTGCGTGAGCGCACACTGGGGGCGTACGAGCATCAAGACCTTCCCTTCGAGAAGCTCGTGGAGCATCTGCAACCCGAGCGGAACCTGGGGCGCAGCGCGCTCTTCCAGGTTCTCTTCGTGTTGCAGAACGCCCCGGTGGGGCCGTTGGCGCTGCCCTCGCTAACCGTGAAGCCGATGGGGTTGATCGACAAGGAGGCGGCCCGCTTCGAGCTTTCGTTGAGCCTGGGGGAGACCCCCCGGGGTTTCGAGGGCCTGCTCCAGTTCAGCACCGACCTCTTCACGGCAGCCACGGCGGAGCGGATGGTGTTCCACCTGGAGCAGGTGCTGAAGGCCGTTACCACGCGGCCCGAATCGCGCCTCTCCGAGATACCGCTGCTGACCGATGCCGAGCGTCACCAGGTGCTGGTGGAATGGAACGGCTCGGTAACGGCTCTCCAGTGGGTGGCTGTCCACCGGCGCGTCGAGCACCACGCGGAGCGGACGCCAGAGGCGCCCGCGGTGCGGTGTGAGGAGCGGGAGCTGACGTACCGCCAGTTGGAGGCGCAAGCCAACCAGTTGGCGCACCACCTGAAGGGAATGGGGGTGGGCGCGGAAGTGCCAGTGGCGCTGTGCCTGGAGCGGGGCGTGGATTGGGTGGTGGCGATGCTGGGGATTCTGAAGGCGGGAGGCGCGTACGTGCCGCTGGACCCCGCGCAACCCGAGTCCCGCCTGCGCGCGCTGGTGGAAGAAGTGGCCGCACCGGTGGTGGTGACGCAGGCGCGGCATGCGGCGACTTTCGAGGGACTGTCGGCGCGCCGGGTGGAGATGGATGGAGGCGCTGCGCGGCTCGAGGCGCAGCCGACGGAAGCACCGCGGGTAGAAGTGCGACCCGAGCAACTGGCGTACGTGCTGTTCACATCGGGAAGCACGGGGCGGCCCAAGGGCGTGGCGGTCACACACGGACAGCTTACCAACTACGTGGAAGCGGCGAATGCGCGGCTGGGGTTGGCGGAGTGCACGAGCTTCGCGCTGGTGTCGACGGTGGCGGCGGACCTGGGAAACACGGTGCTGTACGCGGCGCTGTGGACGGGGGGACTGCTGCATGTGCTGACGCAGGAGAGGGCAAGCAGCGCGGCGGGAGTGGAGGAGTACTTCCAGCGGCATGGGGTGGAGTGTTTGAAGGTGGTGCCCTCGCACCTCGCGGCGCTGATGAGTGGCGCCGCGCCTGGGCAGGTGTTGCCGACGAAGCGGCTGGTGGTGGGAGGAGAGGCGGCATCGTGGAGCCTGCTGGAGCAGGTGGCGGCGTTGGCTCCCGGGTGCGAGGTGCACAACCACTACGGCCCGACGGAGACGACGGTGGGTGTGCTGGCGGGGCGAGTGGAGCTGCCGCGTCGAGCGGAGTCACCCGCGACGGTGCCGCTGGGACGGCCGATGGGCAACACGCGGGTGTACGTGCTGGACGGGAGCCTGCGTCCTGTGCCGGTGGGCGTGGGGGGAGAGTTGTACGTGGGAGGGGCGCAGATCACGCGAGGGTACGTAGGGCGCCCGGAGTTGACGGCGGAGCGGTACGTACCGGACCCGTACAGTGGGGAGGCTGGAGCGAGGATGTACCGCACGGGGGACAAGGTGCGGTGGTTGGGGGATGGGCGACTGGAGTTCATCGGGCGGACAGACTTCCAGGTGAAGGTGAGAGGGTTCCGGGTGGAACCCGGAGAAGTGGCGGCGGTGCTCAGAGCGCATCCCGACGTCCAGGACGCGGTGGTGGTCGCGCGAGAAGAGGTGCCTGGAGACAAACGGCTGGTGGGCTACGCCGTTCGTACGGCCAGGGCGGCTCCGGACATCGCGGCCCTCAGGGCCTTCCTCCAGCAGCGGCTTCCTGGGCACATGGTGCCGTCGGCGCTGGTGGTGCTGGACGCCCTGCCGCTGACGCCCAATGGCAAGGTGGACTGGCGCGCGCTGCCCGTGCCGAACGTGTCGGCGCGTGGCCCGGCTCCCGCCTATGAGGCGCCGGCTTCCCCCATGGAAGAGTCGTTGGCCGCTGTCTGGGCCCACGTCTTGCGGGTGGAGCGGGTGGGCCGGGAGGACGACTTCTTCGCGTCGGGTGGACATTCGCTCCTGGCCACGCAGGTGGTGGCGCGTGTGCGTGCGGTCCTAGGCGTAGAGGTCCCGCTCCGCGCCCTCTTCGAGGCGCCCACCTTGAGGTCCTTTGCCCAGCAGGTGGAGCAGGCGACTCGAAGCCAGACGCTGCCCGCGCTGCGTCCGATGCCTCGGGGGGACCGGGTGCCGCTGTCATTCGCGCAGCAGCGACTGTGGTTCCTGGATCGGCTGAAGCCGGGCGGCACCGAATACAACGTGCCGTATGTGCTGCGGGTGGAGGGCCCCCTGGATGTGTCTGTCCTGGAGCGAGCCTTCTCGGAGCTGGTGCACCGCCATGAAGTCCTGCGTACGGCCTTCCCGGATGAGGGCGGAGCTCCTGTCCAGCGCATCGCTTCGCCATCGCCGATCCACCTCTCCGTGGTCGAGCTGGGCGCTCAGGATGAGTCCGAGGTGCGGCACCGCGTGCGCGCGGAAGTCGACCGCTCATTCGAACTCGCGCGTGGGCCGCTGCTACGCCCCCTGCTGTTGAAGCAGTCCGAGCAGGCGCACGTCCTCGTGCTGCTGTTGCATCACATCGTCTCGGACGGCTGGTCCGCGAGCGTGCTGCTTCGGGAGTTGGCGGCGCTCTACGACGCTTTCTCGCAAGGGTTGCCGTCGCCCTTGCCGGAGCTGCCCGTGCAGTACGCGGACTACGCGCTCTGGCAGCGCGAGTGGTTGAAGGGCGAGGTGTTGGAATCGCAGGTTCGCTACTGGCGCGAGGCACTGGCGGGCGCGCCGCGATTCCTGGACCTCCCGACGGACAGGCCTCGCCCTGCGGCGCAGACCTTTCGAGGCGGAGTTCAGCGGCAGATGTGGCCGAAGGCGCTGTGGCACCAAGTGGAGGCGACCGCGCGGCGAGAAGGGGCCACGCCGTTCATGGTGCTGCTGGCGGCGTATCAGACGGTGTTGTGGCGACTCTCGGGGCAGGACGACATCAGCGTGGGCTTCCCCATCGCGGGTCGCACGCAGGCGGAGACCGAGGGGCTCATCGGCAACTTCGCCAATACCCTGGTGCTGAGGGCTC
This sequence comes from Myxococcus sp. AB056, assembly GCF_006547365.1. Classification (NCBI taxonomy): domain Bacteria; kingdom Pseudomonadati; phylum Myxococcota; class Myxococcia; order Myxococcales; family Myxococcaceae; genus Myxococcus; species Myxococcus sp. AB056. Next base: position 4,656 of record NZ_VHLB01000177.1, read on the forward strand.
GCGTACGTCCCGAGCTTTCCTTCCGGGACATGTTGGCGCAGGTGCGTGAGGTGACCCTGGGGGCCTACGCACACCAGGACGTCCCATTCGAGAAGCTGGTGGAGGCATTGCAGCCGGAGCGGGACCTGAGTCGCAGCCCGTTGTTTCAAGTCTCCCTGACACTTCAGAACACGCCTGCGCCCGAAGTGAAGCTGCGACAGGGATTGTCGCTGACGGTGATGGACGCGCGGATTCAGACGTCGAAGTTCGACCTGTCGATGTTCGTCGTCGAGCTACCGGAAGGTGCCGCCGCGTCAGTCAATTACAACAGCGACCTGTTCGAGGCGAAGACGGCGGAGCGGCTGCTGAAGCAGGTGTCGGTGCTGCTGGAGGCCGCGGTCGCGAATCCGGAGACGCGCCTGGGCGAGCTGTCGTTGATGTCGGGGGAGGAGCGGCGCGTCCTGGTGGAGGAGTGGAGCGGGCGACGTGTGGAGTACCCGAGGGAGGCGTCGCTGGCGGAGCTGTTTGAAGCGCAGGTGGAGAGGACGCCGGGCGCGGTGGCAGTGGAGTGGGCAGGGCAGCAGGTGAGTTACGAGGCGTTGAATCGCCGAGCAAACCAGTTGGCGCACCACCTGAGGGGGATGGGAGTGGGCGCCGAGGTACGAGTGGGCTTGTGCGTGGAGCGCTCGTTGGAGTGGGTGGTGAGCGCGCTGGGGATTCTGAAGGCTGGGGGCGTGTACGTGCCGCTGGACGCGAGCTACCCGCTGGAGCGGCTGGGGTGGATGAAGCGAGAGGCGG
>NZ_VHLB01000178.1:0-5099 GCF_006547365.1 Myxococcus sp. AB056
ACCACGTGCGGGTGGGGCGCCCCGAGGTCCGCGCCGTGGACGAGGAGGGGATGGAGCCCGCGTGGAGGTTGGCGGAGGAGCTGGGCGCGGCGAGTGGCCGGGATGGAGCCGTGGTGCTATCCAACCGGGGGGCGCCGCTTCAGGCATGGGTGCAACTGGGGCCGGGGGCTTCCGCGGCATTGAGCCGCCTGGTGCGGGCGGCGCTGTCCTCGGACTGGCTCGTCACCCCACGGCTTCCGGAAGAGCCGGTGGGCGTGGGCGCGCGCTGGGTCGTGGCGCGAGCCCAGGAGGAAGGGCTGGCCGTCATCACCTATGAGTTGGTGGAGCTGGAAGGAGCCCGCGGCCGGGTGCGTTTCCTCCTCCAGTCCCAGGGAGCGGAAGGTCCGCCGGCTCCCAGGGCCGAAGGCGAGCTGCGTTTCGACCTGCGCCGCCCATTTCCCGAGCGGCTGGAGGTTCTCTACACGTCGCGCGCCGAACTGGGGACGCAGGGCCCCCGGCGGCTGGAGGTGGTCCGCCGCACGCGGGTGACGCTGGAGTCCGGCAGCCCCTTGGCCCCGGCGGACCCTGAAATGATTGCAGCCCCCTGGATTTCGGAAGGGGAGCAGGTTCGCGCACCGTGAAGTCGGCCGCGCTCCCCGAGCAAGGGAACAATGGGCGTTGGCTTGGCTTTGGGCCGTGCCTGCGTATCCTGCCGCGCGTCATGGCCACCGCCCCCGCCCCCTTCTCCGTTTCGACTCCCCACGCACCTGGCCTGTCGGCGGTGCCTGCCCCTCAGCACGAGCCAGGCACCCGGCTGCTCGTCGGGCTGTTGCTGGTGGCGGCGCTGGTGCCGCGGCTGGGCGTGTTCTTCGTCAACGAGAACCTCTTCGGTGATGCGGTGGTCCGCACGGAGCTGGCGGAGCGCTGGTTGCGGGCGCCGCACCTCATCACCGCCTACGGGGACGGGGCCTACCAGTTCGGTCCGTTGCACATGTACCTGGTGGGCGCGGCGCTGTCGGTGTTCGACCGGGAGGTCGCGGGCCGTGTGGTGAGCCTGCTGTTCGGCGTGCTGTCGGTGGTGCCGCTGTTCGCGCTGACGCGCCGCCTCTTCGGCTGGCGCGCGGGCGTGGTGGCCGGCCTGTCCTTCGCGGCGTGGGGCATGCACATGCAGTTCTCCACCACGGCCAGCAGCGAGGCGGTGTCCCTCTTCTTCATGCTGGCCACCTTCGCGCTGTACGCGGAAGGCGTGGATGACAACCGCTTCCTGCCCCTGTTCCAGGCGGCGTTGATGCTCAACCTGGCGTGCGCGCTTCGCTACGACGCGTGGATGTACATCCCGCTGCTCACGGTGGCGCTGTGCTTCAGCAGCCAGGACAAGGTCGTGTCGCTGACCCGGGCCGTGGGCTTCGGCCTGGTGTGCCTGCCGTTCCCCCTGTTGTGGATGCAGGGAAATGAGCTGATGCACGGCAACCCGTTCTTCCCGGTGATGGCGGTGGAGGACTTCCACCGTAACTGGGTGAAGTCGTCCCTGGGCTCGGGGTCGAACGTGCTCTGGCGGCTGCAGCAGCTGGGGTTCTGGCCCGGCATCGCCTTGCTCACGCTGTCGCCTCTCGTCGCGCTGCTGGGCATGGCGGGCATGGTGCGCGCGTGGCGCTCGCGTCCGGACACGCGCTGGCTGGTGGCCGCGGCGGTGCTTCCCGCCGCCTACTTCACCTTCCGGGCGGCGGTGCTGCTGACCTTCGTTCCGCTGGGCCGCTTCACGGTGACGCAGGTCGCGCTGCTCCCCGTCTTCGTGGCCTTCGGCTTCGCAGGGCTGGTGGCGACGCGTGGAGGGCCCGTGCTGCGCAAGGCCCTGGCGGGCGTGACGGTGCTGGTCGCCGTGGCAGCGCCGGTGGCGATGGGCATCTATACGTTCCGTGCCGACGGGCCACTGCAGACGACGATGCGCCCCATCAGCCCCACGTCCACGAATCCCGTGGCGCTGATGCAGGTGGCGAAGTTCCTGAAGGCGGAGGTCGCCGCCAAGGGTGGGGCCGCCGCGCTCGACATCGACCCGAACTACATGGACCTGCAGCTGGCCTTCTTCTCCGGCCTTTCCGAGGAGCGGCTGGCGCGCGTGCGCTGGGACACCTTCCGCCAGCGCATGCAGGAGACCCGTCCGGAGGTGCTGGTCCGCTTCGACGGTGGAGCGCTGGCGAAGGCCGCGGGCGTGAAGCTGGAGGAGCGCTCGCTGGTGCTGGACGGCGTGGCCTACCAGAAGCTGGATGGCTTCACCGCGCCGCTGCACGTGTACCGGCGTCAGCCGTAGCGCGGTTGCCTGGAGGGGCCCTCAAGCCCCTCAGGGCTCCGAGTCGTAGTCGTCGGGGTGATAGTCGGTATCCGGCGGCCGGTGGGCATCCAGCCATCCCTGGAGGATGAACTGCGCGGCCACCTGGTCGATGACCTCCCGGCGGCGGGCCCGGCTGACGTCCGCCTCGAGCAGGGTCCGTGTGGCGGCCACGGTCGACAGCCGCTCGTCCCAGAGCTCCACCGTCACCCCCAGCGACTGGGCCAGGGTGTCCGCGAACTTCCGGGACGCCTCGGCGCGGGGGCCCTCGCTGCCGTCCATGTTGAGCGGCAGGCCCAGCACGACGTGGGTCACCTCGTGTTCGCTCGCGACGGTGGCCAGCGCCGCGAGGTCTGCCTTGAGCGACGTGCGGCGAACGGTGGTGACGCCTTGAGCCGTGAGGCCCAGTCCGTCCGAGACGGCCACTCCAATGGTTTTGGTGCCCAGGTCCAGGCCCATGGTGCGCATGCCGCGGAACTTAACCGCAATCCTTCGTCGTGGACCGCTCCGTCCGCGCCTGGGGACGTGCCCCTGCTTCGGTGAGTGCTAACCGCCGGAATTCGCTGGGTACCTCCCACGCCCACGGACGGCACCGCCGCTGCAATCCAGCGGTCCCGTCCGAAGGACGACTGCGCGGCGTCCACTTCAACCCCGTCGCGCGAGAGGGTTCATGCTCGACTTCCTCAAAGGTGCGGCCAACCTGCTGGCTGGCCCCATGTCCACCGCGGTGGATTTCGCGGGCAACGCGCTGGGATTGCCGCCGCTCATCACCAACTCCATCAAGGCCGCGGCGGGGGCCGCGACGGGCAACGTCATGCTGGCGGCCAGTGGCGCCATGGGCGTGGCGCAGGAGCTGTCGAAGAACCCGCCCGCGAAGACGGAGTACCACGCGTCCTCCTCGGGCAGCTCGAAGGCTGACAGCGGCTACGCGCGCTCCGCGTCCTCGTCGCCCATCCTGAATCCGGGCAGCAGTCCGTTGGATCCGAAGATGCTCGACTACTCGGACGCCTTGAAGGTGCTGGAGGCGAACTTCCAGCAGTTGGACCTGCTGGATGGCAAGAAGAACGGCTCGCTGTCGAAGAAGGACCTGCAGCGCATCTCCACGGACGCCAGCCTGTCTCCCCAACTGCGGGACGCGGCCCGCTTCATGGTGGAGAACACGGCTCTCTTCGAGCGGCTCGACCGGCAGGGGCCGCTGGCGAGGATTGGCGTCTTCTCGCCGCTGTACAACCTCGACACCTTCTCGGTGCAGGACCTCCAGCGCGAGCTCAAGGCGGTGGATGCGGAGTTCGCGCGGTATGGCCGGCCCGTGCGCCCTGGAAGCGGTGGCACGACGCCTCCAGGGACGGGATGCACGCCTGGCGGTGGTGGCACGACGGCGCCGGGGACGGGCGGCACGTCCGGCGGCGGTGGCTCCGCGCCTGTGTCGGGCAGCCCGCCGCCGTCGACAGCGAGCCCGCTGGACCCGGACTTCCACGAGTACCACGACGCCTTGCGCGTACTGAGCGCGAACTGGGACACCTTCGATACCGCGGTGGGGGCCCGGGACAACGTGCTCACGCGCGACAACCTGGACGCCATCCTGAGCAGCCCGGCGGCATCGTCGACGCTGAAGCGCGCCGCGCAGTTCTTCAAGGACCACCCCGCGTACTACGACCGGCTGGAGATGGCCGCGGGCGTGGGGCCGCGGGATGGAATCGTGGGCCGGCCGGATGTCACGGCCGCGCTGCGACAGGCGGACGCGGCGCAGGCGTCATCCGGAACGCAGCCCGCGAGTGGCGCTGGCGGGAGCCGGCCGGTGGGCGGCGCTTCGTCGAATGTGCGGAGCATCGTCGACAACCCCAACATGAGCATCGAGGACAAGATTCAAGCCATCTTGATGTCCATCTCCAGCGACACGGACGAGGAGATTCTCGACGTGATGGAGCAGATGGCGAACGTGCGCGACCAGCGCGCCTCGCTGGGCACCGGTGAGGCGGACCGGAAGGCGGGCGCGAAGCTGGAGAGCAGCATGCAGGAGCTGGAGCTGCGCCTTCAGCGGCTGGTGGAGAAGCGCAAGGCGATGTTCGACCTGATGAGCAACATGTCCTCGAAGTTCCACGAGATGGCGAAGACGGCCATCTCCAACCTGCGGAGCGCCTGAGCCGTCATGGGACGCATCATCAAACACGAGGGAGCGGTGGCCATGCGGATGCAGCGCGGCGCGGTGCAGGGCTTGAAGGCGTTTGCCCGGGGAGAGGCGACGTGGGCCGAAGTGGAGGGGATGACCTTCGAGGAAGCGAAGGCCATTGCCCAGGTGGGGTGTGACCTGGCGGCGGCGGGACGCCTGGAGGAAGCCCGCATCCTTTTCGAAGGCCTGGTGGAGGGAAACCCGAAGGACGCGGCGGCGCGGGCGGCGCTGGGCACCGTGTACCAGAAGCTGGGCAAGCTGGATGACGCCATCGCCGAGTACAGCGCCGCGCTGGAGCGTGAGCCCGACAACCCGGTGGCGCTGGCCAACCGGGGCGAGCTCTACCTCCGGAAGGGGGAGCGCCAGGGCTTCACCGACCTGGCGAACGCGGTGGAGGCGGACCCGCATGGCGAGACGGCGGGCGGCCGCCGGGCGCGGGCGCTGGTGAAGGCCATCACCTTGGTGGCGGTGGAGAAGCTGAAGGAGGACTCGCAGCCGTAGTGCCGGAGTCGGGGGGAGTGGGGCCACCCGGCTGCCGGGGAGTGGCCGGGTGGAGGCAGTCGGCGGGTGGGCTCGGGGAAGAGGCTGTCTCTTATACACATCTCCGAGCCCACGAGACGCTCA
>NZ_VHLB01000179.1:0-5102 GCF_006547365.1 Myxococcus sp. AB056
GAAGGTGAGGGGGGGCTCGGCGGGAGCCGGCGCGGGCGGTGGCGTCTTCTGCTCGCGCACGTGCGCCAGCTCGCGGGCGACCTCGTAGAAGCCGCACGCTTGACGCTGCGCGGCCACGGAGGCCTGGGTGCCGTTGAGGATGTCGACGACGGCGAAGGGCCCCAGAGGGGACGCCTCGGGTTCGCCGTCCGTCAGTGCGCGGACGCGGAAATCATCAGCCTCGGCGAGGAGGGCCAGCGCCTCGCGGACCTCGGGTGCCGGGGCGGGTGCCTTCGCGCGCCGGCAGAAGTCCGAGACGGCAACCGCCACGGGGGTGGGGACGTCGTCGGGCTGTCGTCTTCTCTGCCAGGGACTGTTCATGAATGTCGCGGAAAAATGCTCGTTTACGAGGGCGGATGCCTCTATCTTCGCCCACAGACAGGTGTCAATGAGCCAGTCCGATTCCAATCTAAACAGCCTACGGCGAATGCAAGTCGCGGGGTCGAGCGGACGGGAGGGGAGGCGCTCCCCAGGGCCGCACGCCAGGCGTTGCGGGGAGGATGGGACCGGAGTATCAGGCCCGCCGCGTCCGGAGGCCAACACCTGCCGGTGACGTTTTCTTCTCCGGCGGGGCGCCTTTGTTGGGAAATGGCCGGGTCGCGAGAGTTGGCCGAATTGGTTACAACAAGAGCGGAGGGCGAGGCAGCGCGGGCCTCCACCCAAGTGCGCCCGAGGCATGGCGCGGACCCGCGGCGACTTTGAAGGGTTTTTTACATGAGCAACAGTCACAGCCATCACCACGACGACCCGGACAAGGACGAGGTGCTTGCCCGCTACATGGCCCAGCACGGCCTGAAGAGCACGCGGCAGCGCAGCCTCATCATCGACACGTTCTTCGCGGTGGGAGGCCACCTGTCGGTGGAGGAGCTGTGGAACAAGGTGCGTGAACAGGACACCAAGGTGTCCGTCGCCACCGTGTACCGGACCATGAAGCTGCTCAGCGAGTGCGGCCTGGCCCACGCGCGCAACTTCGGGGACGGGCAGACGCGCTACGAGGCGGCCGCGGGCCGCGACCACCATGACCACCTGGTCTGTACGCGCTGCGGCACCATCATCGAGTTCGAGAACGAGCGCATCGAGGCGCTCCAGGACGCCGTGGCCCGCAAGCACGGCTTCAAGGTGACGTCGCACAAGATGGAGCTGTACGGCCTGTGTCGTGACTGTCAGCGGGCCGGGCCGGCCGCCTCGGAGGCCTGATCGCCATGTCCCGCGTGCTGCTACGGGGTGCCGTCGTGGCGCTGGTGGCGCTGGCCGGCTGCCGGGGCACCCGGCCGGTGGACGCGGGGCATGCCTTCCTCAACGCGCTGGCGCTGCCGTCGGTAGGGCCCACGCCGCATGACGTGCGCGCGCTGGACGGGAAGGTGGTGCTCGTCTCGTTCTTCGCGACGTGGTGCTTCCCGTGCCTGGCGGAGATGCCCACGCTGGAGGCGCTCCAGAAGGACTACGGCCCCCGGGGCTTCCAGGTGGTGGCGGTGGGCATGGACCTGGAAGGGGAGAAGGTCCTGGCCCCCTTCGCGGACCACTATGCGCTGCGCTACCCGGTGCTGGTCGCGAACCAGGCGATGATTGAAGGCCACAGCGCCTTCGGGGCCATCCAGGGCCTGCCCACCACCGTGCTGTTGGATCGCCGGGGCCGGGCCGTGGCCGGCTGGCATGGCGTGGAATCCCACGCCGATATGGCGAAGGCCGTGGAGAAGCTCCTGGCCCAGCCCGAGTAGTTCCCCGGCATTGCTACAGGCCTGGAGCGGAAATCTTGCGGGGCAGGGGGCCACTGGTACGGTCCTCCGCGTTCATGACGGCGAGGCGAAAGTTCCTGTTGGTGGCGGTAGGGCTGGCTGCGGCCCTGAGCCTCGTGTCCGTCGTGGACGCGAAGGGCTTCCGCCGCTACCTCTCGCTCCGGCAGGACGTGGAGTCGGTGCAGGCCCGCAACCGCACCCTGTCCGCTCAGAATGAGGCCCTGCGCAATGAGATTGCCGCACTGCGCAAGGACCCGGCCGCGCTGGAGCGCGCCGTGCGTGAGGAGCTCGGCTTCGTGAAGCCGGGCGAGATTGTCTTCCACCTGGAGTCCCCATGACGTCGCTTCCCGAGTTTCCGTCTCCCGGAAGGTTGCTGCGTCTCGCGGTCCGGTCCATTCCCGCCGCGGCCTCGCTCGCCACGTTCATCCACCTGGCGCGCGGCGGCTTCCGGGGGCTGAACACCCTGGGGTGGACCGAGGCGGCCCTGGTGGGATGCCTCCTGGTGGGCATCGCCGTGGCCGCCTGGCGCCGGGCCATGCGCGGCGCGGTGGGCGCCGTCGTCGACCTGCGCGATGACCTGGACCTGGGCGGCTCGCTCATCTCCGCGGCCTTCGTCGTGGTGGCCATTGGCGGCGGGGACTTGTTCCCCATCGTCTACCTGCTGATGGCGTTCCTGGTGGCCTTTCTGCCGCGCAACGCGGGCCTCACGCTGCTGGGCGTGGCGCTGGTGTACGACGCGCTGGTGACCCTGGGCGGTCCGGTGCCCAACGCCACGGGCTACCTGACGCACGCGGCCTTCCTGGCCCTGTTCTCTGGCCTCTACCACCTGGTGCTGGCGGCACGCATCGCCGCCGCGCGCCGGGCGGAGAGCGACGCGGTGCAAAAGCGCATCCGCGAGGTAGAGGAGCGGGCGCGCACCTTCCGGCTGGTGTCGTCCGGTACGCAGGACAGCTTCAGCGGGATGAGCTCGGACGAGAAGTGGCTGGTGGCCTCGGTGAAGGAGATCGAAGGCGCCGTGCAGGCCGCGCTCGAAATCGCGGAGACGGGCCTGCGCACGTACACCTGCGCCGCGTTCCTGCTCACGTCGGATGACCGGAGCCTCAAGCTGTACGACTGCCGCTCCGGCTCTGAGCGCGTGCAGCGCGAGCGCTTCAACGCGGGGGAGGGCATCATCGGCGGCGTGCTCAAGCGCCGCGCCCCGGTGCGGATGAACTCGCCGAACGGGCTCAAGGGCGTGACGCACTACGAGGGCGGCGGCCCCGCGGTGCAGGCGCTGCTCGCGGTGCCCATCCTGGAGGCCAGCGGCCTGGTGCGCGGCGTGCTGGTGGCGGACCGGCTGGCGAACGAGCCCTTCAGCGACCAGGACGAAAAGCTGCTCTCCACCATCGCCGGTGAGGTGCTGCGCTCCATCGAGGTGGAGCGGGTGATGAGCTACATCCGCAAGACGCGCGACGAGAAGGACCGGTTCTTCCGCGCCATCGAGGAGCTCAACCGCGCGGGCAGCCCGGACCAGGTGTTCGTGGCGGTGCTGGAGAGCACCCGGCAACTGGCGGGCCTGGACTTCTGCGCGGTGACGCTGGTGTCCGAGGTCGACGGCAAGCGCATGCACCGCGTGGTGCGCATGTCCGGCGTGACGGCGCAGGGCCAGGCGCTGTCCGGCCAGAGCTTCGAGGACAACAACGGGCTGGTGGCCAACGTGGTCCGCTACGGGGCGCCGCTGCCGGGCCGCGACATCAAGGCCATGGACCGGCAGATCATCTTCGACGACGAGACGCAGATTCGCGGCCTGGGGGCGCTGAAGATCTTCCCGCTGGTTGCGGGGGACCGCATCCTGGGCACGCTGGTGGCCGGCTCGCGCAAGAAGGCCGCGTTCGAGCAGGACGTGCTGCGGATGATTGAGGTCATCGCCATCCAGGCCGCGCAGGCGGTGCTGCGCGCGCAGCTCTACGAGCAGATGGAGCGCATGGCCACCACGGACGGCCTCACCGGCCTGTACAACCACCGCACCTTCCAGGCGAAGGCGGACGAGGTGCTGGCCCAGTCCCGGCGCTACCAGCGCAAGTTCTCGCTCATCCTCACGGACGTGGACCACTTCAAGAGCGTCAACGACACCTACGGCCACCCGACGGGCGACCAGGTGCTCAAGGGCGTGGCCCGCATCATCAAGACGATGGCGCGCGATACGGACATCGTCGCCCGCTACGGCGGCGAGGAGTTCGTCATCATCATGCCGGAGACGGACGCCAAGGGCGCCTTCACCATCTCCGAGCGCATCCGCGAGGCCGTGAAGGCGGAGACCTTCCAGACGGAGATGGGGCCGCTGAAGATCACCATGTCGCTGGGCATCGCCACCTTCCCCGACAGCGCCATGGAGAAGCAGCAGCTCATCGACCTGGCCGACCAGTGCCTCTACCACTCGAAGCGCAACGGCCGGAACCAGTCCGTCACCGTGGACATCATGCAGGGGGGACGCAAGCAGCTGAAGGCGGCGAACGCGTCCTGAGTCCTTGATGCAGCCGGGGGCCGCTCATGACGCGCGGCCTCTGGGCGTTGCCTTCAGCGGATTGCAGCGAGCGCAGGAACGTCAGCAGCGCGTTGCGGTCCGTGCTGTTCATGTTGGCGAAGTTGTTGCGCGCCGACTGGCCCTCGCCGCCGCTGACGCCCGCCGTCAGGCCGATGCCCCAGAGCGGGGCCGTGCGCCAATCCGCGCCCGTGGCCTGGCCGTCCAAGGGCACCACGCCGCCCGAGCCGACCGTGTAGCGTCGTGGATGGTGGAATCCGTTGCTCCTTCGCTGCGGGCATGGTGGATGCGAGGCAGGAGGGTGACCCTGGTACCTCTGGCGGTGACGACGAGCACGAAGGTGGACGCTGCGCTGGTGCGCGAGGCGCGCGCCGTGGCGGCGCGGTGGGGTGTGCCCTTCCTGCCTCGGCGCGCGAAGGAGAGCGTGGCGCCGTGGCTGGGGACGAAGGCGGCGGCGCTCTTGGTGGTGGGCGGAGACGGCGTGACGCTGTGGGACGCGGAGGGCTCGTTCGGGTTCCACGCGGGCATGGCGCACCTGCGGCGGATGCGGCTGCGGGCGGGGGAGCCGGATGCCTTCGTTCGGGTGGCCGAGCTTCGCGCCGGGGACGCGGTGCTGGACTGCACGTTGGGGCTGGCGCAGGACGCGATGGTGGCGTCACTGGCGGTGGGGCCCTCGGGGGGGCTCAACAGCGGCGCGCTGCTGGCGGCGCCCATGGTGCACATGGAGACGCTGCTGGGCGTGATGAACTTCCAGCGCCCCGAGGTGGCCAGCTTCTCCGCGGAGGAAATCGAGCTGCTCAACGCGG
>NZ_VHLB01000017.1:0-119006 GCF_006547365.1 Myxococcus sp. AB056
GGGTTGTCCAGCTTCGCGCCGGCGGGCGGGTTGGACGGCTCGGGGCCAATCTTGGCCGCGGGCGTGTCCGTAGGCGCCCCCTTCGGAGGCGGCTGCGCATCACCGGTGGGCTTCTTCGTGTCGTTGTCGCTCACTGCTCGACCTCGCCGCCGATCATGTTGATGGTGTCAAACGTAGGGATGAGGTCCGCCAGCATCTTGCCTTCGATGATGTGGGGGACGGCCGCGAGCACCGGGAAGCCCGGGGCGCGAACGTGGACCTTGTAGGGACGGCCGCGGCCGTCGCTCACCAGGTACCAGCCCAGCTCGCCGTTGGAGGCCTCGGTGGCGTCGTACACCTCACCGGCGGGCACCTGGATGCCCTCCATCACCAGCTTGAAGTGCGACATCACGCCTTCGATGGTGCCGTAGACCTCGGGCTTGGGCGGCAGCGCGATGCGCCAGTCATCCACAATGATGGGGCCCGCGGGGATGGTGTCCATGGCCTGGCGCAGGATGCGGATGGACTGACGCATCTCCTCGAGCCGGACCAGGTAGCGGTCGTAGTTGTCGCCGTGCTCGCCCACCGGGATGTCGAAGTCGAACCGGTCGTAGACCCAGTAGGGCTTCGTCTTGCGGATGTCGTAGTCCACGCCGCACGCGCGCAGGGCGGGGCCGGTGTAGCCGAACTCGATGGCGTCCTCGGCGCTGATGACACCCGTGCCCTTCGTGCGGTCCACGAAGATTCGGTTGTTCGTCAGCAGGCCTTCCATCTCGTCGAGCAGCGCCAGGCCCTGGTCCAGCGTCTTGTGGACGCGGGGAATCCAGCCCTCGGGCAGGTCGCGGTTGCTGCCACCCACGCGGCCGAAGCTGGTGGTGAGGCGCGCGCCGGTCAGCTCGGCGGTGCGGTCATGGAGCAGCTCGCGGAACTCCATGGCGAGGAGGAACGGCGCGAAGCCGCCCATCTCCAGGCCGGTGGCGCCCACGCACGTCAGGTGGTCCGTCAGGCGGTGGAGCTCGGAGCCGATGACGCGGATGTACTGGGCGCGCTCGGGAATCTCCAGGCCGATGAGCTTCTCCACGGCGTTGAGGAACCCGAAGTTGTTCATCATCGCGGACAGGTAGTTGAGCCGGTCCGTGTAGGGCAGGCACTGCGTCCACGTGACGTTCTCGCAGCTCTTCTGGAAGCCGCGGTGCAGGAAGCCGATCTCAGGGTCGATCTTGACGATCGTCTCACCCTCGAGCTCCACCTTCAGCCGCACGGTGCCGTGCGTGGCCGGGTGGGAGGGGCCCATGTTGATGACCATCCGCTTGGTCTGGAGGTGGGCGTCCAGCTCCGACTCGTGGGCGTACGCGTCGGTGTCGGGGTTCGGCGCTTCGGGCTTGAGGGTGTCAGCCATGGATGTCCTCGCTCAGGAGAGCCCGCTGGTGCCGGGACCGCGGAAGATGTCCTTGATGGGGCGCTCGGGGATGAGCGGCTGCCGGTCACGCAGCGCGTAGTCCTTGCGCAGGGGGTGCCCCTCGAACTCGTCGTAGAGGAGGATGCGGCGCAGGTCCGGGTGCCCGTCGAAGCGGATGCCGTAGAAGTCGAAGGTCAGCCGCTCCCACCAGTTGGCGCCGCGGAAGAGCGGCACCAGGGTGGGCACCACCGGGTTGGCTTCGCTCACCCGCACCTTGAGCCGCACGTGCTCGTGCCGCTTGAGGGAGTAGAGGAAGTAGACGACCTCGAAGCGAGGGTCGTTCTCCGCCAGGTGCAGCCGATCCACGGCGTCGATGGAGCCGAACAGCTTGAACTCCAGCTCCGGGTCGTTCTTCAGGAACGCGGCGACCTTCGGGAGCGAGTCTGCATGGATGACGGCCCAGGCGCCTCCGGTCCGATCCACGTAGCGATCCGCCACCGCCTCTGGGAGCTGGGCGGAGACCCTGTCCAACGCGAAAGTGCTCAAGGGTGCCCCAATGACTAAGGGAGAAGAATCCGCGGCTTTATAAGGAGCCCTCGGCGGGTGCGTCAACGTAAACCCTCAACCATGTAGCCCACTTAGGAGGCCCAGAAGCGGGCGTTGCGCGAAACCGGGTGGGAGGATGGGCGGCGGCCCGGACAGGGGGTGGATCAGCCGGCCGCGAGCGCGACTCCGGGGTGTCCTACACTGGGCGCAAAGGTGGCCACGGGCAGTCGCTAGCGGGGCACCAAGGTGGGGGCCGCCGGCATCCAGGCGAAGGTCCCGGCTGTCATCGGGATGAGCACCGTGAGGTGATGCAGGGCCTCGCTGGCTGCCCGTCGAGGCGGAGTCAAGGCCGTCCATTCTGCAAGGCCCTCGCGCGGAGCGCACGTTGGCGAGGGGCGGTCGTCCGACCGGCACACGCCTGTTTCAATCGGGTATAGAAGAGGAGGTCATGCCCGAATCCCCCCCTTCCGGCATTCTCCGTTCCTGGTGGCCGCGCCTGCTCGTGGGGGCCGTGCTGGGTGTGTTGCTGTTCGCCGCCGAGTCGTGGCTGCTGCTGCGCTCGGGTGTCGTGGGCATGGACATCCCGGTGGATGGCCCCTACGCCGCGTTGATGGCGGCCGTGCGGCCTGTCCTCCCTGGCCTGCTGTTGCGGATCGCGGCCGTGTATGCCGTGGCCGGCATGGTGCTGGCCGTGGCGGGGACATTGCTTGCGCGTGCCTGGGGACGGGGCGGCGCGTGGGCGACGTTGGGGCAGGGGCTGCTGCTGTTCGTGCTGCTGGCGTGGGACCGGGCCATCGCGCGTCCGGCCCTGTTCGATGACCTGCCCGCGCTCCGGTCCCTGCTGGCCTGGCTGGTGGATCATGGCGAGCCCTGGCATCCCCGCGCGGTGCTGGCGGCCTGGCTGGTGGCGCACGCGGCGGTGTGGGTGGCGCGCACGCGGCAGTGGCGACGCGCGGGATGGGCAGGCGCGGCGCTGGCGGGCATGGCGGGGCTGCTGGCGGTGGGGAAGGGGATGGCTGGACGCGGCGCGCCCGAGCATCCGCTGGTGGTCGTCATCGGCATCGATGCGTTCCGGCCGGACCGGCTGAAGTCGCAGGGGGGCTCGGGCGAGGTGGCGCCCCATGTGGAGCGCCTGCTGGAGGAGGCCACGCTCTTCACCCGCGCGTACACACCCATTGCTCAGACGGAGCCCGCGTGGCGTTCGCTGCTCACCGCGCGGTGGCCGCACGAGACGGGCGTGCGCTACTCGCTGACGTCCGACTCGCGGATGCAGCTCCAGCGAACCTTCGCGGAGTCCTTCTCCCAGGCGGGGTGGCGCACGGTGTTCGCCACCGACTGCTCGCGCTTCCACGCGGAGGGGCCCGCGTCCGGCTTCGAGACGCGCCTGCAGCCGCCGCGCGGGGCGGTGAATTTCCTCCTGGAGAAGCTGCGTTACCGCGCGCTGGGCATGTTCGCCGACCACGCGTTGGGCGCCGCCTGGTTGCCCGAGTTCATCGACAACCGCGCGCTGGCCGGCATCCATGACCCCATGGGCTACGCGGAGCGGCTGGCCTCGCGGCTGGTGGACGAGGCGAGCCAGGGCCCCACGTTGTTCGCCTTCCATGCGACGGCGGCGCACTTCCCGGGCGACCCGGTGCATCCGTTCTATCGCCGCTTCGTGCCCGCCTCGGAGCCGCTGGAGCGCCGGCTGCGCATGCACTTCGCCCCGGTGTCTCCAGGCGCGAAGGGCGGCTGGAACCGGGCGGGCGCGGAGGCGCTCTACGACGAGCTGATTGCACAGGCGGACGCGCAGGTGGGGACGCTGCTGGACGCGCTGCGCCGCTCCGGGCGCTATGACGATGCGCTCATCCTCCTGCTGTCGGACCATGGCGAGAGCTTCCACGCGGACCGCGAGGACCTCGCGGGCGCCACGCCGGTGCATGGCGCGCGGCTGTCGGAGGAGGAGAACCGCATCCTCCTGGCGGTGAAGCCGCCCAAGGGGCGGGGGACGACGCCAGCCCTGGTGGATTCGCTGGTGCGGTTGGTGGACGTGGGGCCCACGCTGCTGGAGCTGTCCGGGCTGCCGGGCCTGTCGGATGTGGACGGCGTGTCGCTGGCGCCGCTGCTGCGCGGCGAGGACCTGGGCCCACTGTCGCTGTACGCGGAGACGGGCTTCACCCATGTGCTGCCGGAGGTGTTCGACCCGGGGCACTGGCCGGGGGCGCCTCGCTCCTTCGACGCGTACCGCATCCGTCCGGATGGCGTGGTGGAGATGGGGCCCGCGGCCCACGCCCGCATCCTCCAGGAGAAGGACGTGGGCGCCTTCGACGGCCAGCGCTGGTGGGTGGACCGGCCCCAGGCCAACGGCACGGTGCTTCGCGCCTGCCAGGGCGACTGTGAAGGGCCGGACGCCCTGGCGCTGGAGGCGTGGTTCGACCGCGTGCAGGGTCGGACGGCGGCGGGAGGCTGGCGTAAGGTGGCCGGCCATGTCGACGACTCCGGACACCCAGAGCCTTCAGGAACGCTACGCGCCCCAAAACAGCTGCTTCGGATGCGGCCCGGCCAACGCCCAGGGCCTGCGCATCCGCAGCCGCGTGGAGGGTGATGCCGTCGTCGCGGAGTGGACGCCGCAAGAGCACCACCACGCCTTCGACGGCGTGCTCAGCGGCGGCATCGTCGGCACGCTGCTGGACTGTCACTGCAACTGGACAGCGGCCTACCACCTGATGCGCGCGCAGGGCGGGGACGCGCCGCCGTGCACCGTCACCGCCGAGTACGCCATCACCCTCAAGCGTCCCACGCCCATGGCCGGGCCGCTGCGCCTGGAGGCGAAGCCGGTGGACATCCAGGGGGACCGCGCCGTCATCGAAGGCACGCTCACCGCGGGAGGGAAGGTGACGGCCACCTGCCGGGGCACCTTCGTCGCCGTGAAGCCGGGCCACCCCGCGTACCACCGCTGGTAGTGGCGCCAGAAATACCAAGGCCCCGGCGCTTCCACCGACTGAGGCGGGAAGCGGGCGGGGCCCTGGCGGTACCGCGCGTGGGGCGCGTTACTTGTTCATGGACAGCAGCAGGTTGTGCCGCGCGGCCGTGGGGTTGGCCTCCTCGCGGTCCGCGATGCGGTGGACCTGGTTGCCAATCTTGTCCTGCAGCAGCATCAGGCCGTCGAGCACCTGCTCCGGGCGCGGAGGGCAGCCGGGGATGTAGACGTCCACCGGGATGATGCGGTCGATGCCCTGGAGCACCGCGTAGTTGTCGTAGAAGCCGCCCGAGGACGCGCACACGCCGAAGGCCACGACCCACTTGGGCTCGGCCATCTGCTCATAGACGCGCTTGAGGATGGGGGCCTGCTTCAGGTTGATGGTGCCCACCACCATCAGCAGGTCCGCCTGGCGCGGCGAGAAGCGGGGGAACTCCGCGCCGAAGCGGGAGATGTCGTGCCGGCTGGCGGCCACGGACATGTACTCCATGCCGCAGCAGGCCGTGGCGTACGGATAGGTGAAGAGCGAGTACTTGCGCGCCCAACCCAGGCCCTTCGAGACGATGGACTGGAGCCAGCCCATGGACTCGTCACGGCGGGTCGTCACGATGTTTGCGAGGTCAGCGTCAGCCATGATGTCTCAGCTCTCCCAGTCCAGGGCGCCCTTCTTCCAGATGTAGATAAGGCCGACCACCAGCGTCACGGCGAAAACCAGCATCTCCACGTACCCGAACCAGCCGAGCGCCTGGAAGTTCACCGCCCAGGGGTACAGGAACACCGCTTCCACGTCGAACACGATGAACAGCAGGGCCACGACGTAGAACTTCACCGCGAAGCGCTGCCGCGCCGGGCCGCTCGACTCGGAGCCGGCCTCGAAGCTGGTCGCCTTGATGGCGCTCGGGCGGCGAGGACCCAGCCGCGTGGTGATCTGGGGAATGAGCATCGCCATGCCACCCGCCAGCAGCAGGACGACGGCCAGCGGCAGGTATGGCGTGAGGGGAGTCGGAGTCATCGCGCGCGGAACCTAATGACACCGTGCTCGCAATGTCAAAGGGAAAGTCCAGGGAGCAGCGCGCCAACCCCTTGAGATGACGGCGAAAAGCGGTGTTCATGGGACCCCGGGGCGCGCCTGGCGTGGATCAGCCGCCCGCAGGGCTCCGGTCTGGTCGGCCGGTTTGACGCTCCGCGAAGGGACGCCTACCGTCCGAGAACCGTCGGTATCCATCCGGCGTGGAACTTTCTCACCGGGGAGATGGCAAGCATGTGGGGCCGGCTCGGCTTGCGGACGCAGGTGGCCATCGCGGTGCTCGTGCCGTGCCTGGCGGTGGTGAGCTTCTGCGTCGTGTACTTCCCCATGCACCAGCGGGAAGTCACGCTGGAATTGCTGCAGAAGCGGGTGCGGGTGGTGGCGCGGCTGATATCGCAGCACCCCGCGCTCCTGTCCGCGGACAGCACGCCGGAATCCACGGCCCGGGTGCGGGACGTGTTGTCGATGCTGGAGGCCCCGGAGGCGCTGAACGAGCGCAGCGGCTTCACCCTGCGCTACCAGGGGCTGGTGTCGGCGGAAGGCACCGTGCTCCATGGGCGCGGCTCCATTCCCACGGCCATCCGCTCGCTCGGCGTGGAGGGGCTGGAGGGCTGCGCCACGTCCACCCAACACGACGAGGTGTCGGTCCGCTGCGCCAGTGGTGAGCGCATCTACGTGGCGGGCTTCGGCGTCCAGGAAGCGCTCAGCTCGGTGGATGACATGCGGGGCGCGGTGCTGGCCGGACTGGCGGGCGCGCTGGTGCTGGGGCTGGCCTTGTCGTTGTTCATCAGCCGCGCCATCGCCGAACCGGTGGCCCGGGTGACGGAGGTGGTGCGGGACGTGGCCCGGGGCGACATGTCGCGCGGGGAGCTGGATGTGCCGGCCACGGGCGAAGTGCGCCTCATGGCGCAGTCCTTCAACAAGATGCTGGGCACGCTGCGCACCTCGGTGATGGAGATGGTTTCGCGCACGGAGCAGCTGTCCGGCGCGTCGCGGGGCCTGTTGGGGGCGTCCGCGGACCAGGAGCACGTCATCAGCCAGCAGGCGGCGTACGCGCAGCAGATTGCCGCCACGTTCGAGGAGCTGAGCCGCACGGCCGAGCAGATTTCCAGCTCCACGGAGGTGGTGGAGTCGAGCGCGCGGCGCACCCACGAGGCCGTGGCGGAGGCCATGGCGGTGGTTGCGCAGGTGGTGGCGGGCATCAACGACATCCGCACCGAGTCCAAAGGCGTGGCGGACGCGATTGTCGGCCTCAACCAGGACCTGCAGCAGGTGTCGAAGATTGCCCAGGTCATCAACCAGGTGGCGGAGCGCTCCGACTTGCTGGCGCTGAACGCGGCGCTGGAGGGCACCAAGGCGGGCGAGGTGGGGCGGGGCTTCTCGCTGGTGGCCGCGGAGATGCGCAAGCTGGCGGAGAACGTGTCCGCATCCGCGCGTGACATCGCCCGCATCGTGGAGAAGGTGCAGGACTCCGGCGAGGAAGCGGCGGCCAAGGCCCGCGTGGGCATGGCCACCAGCGACCGGGGCGTGGAGGTGGCCGAGCAGGCCTCCTCCGTGTTCCAGCGAATCGTCGAGCTGGCGCGCGGCACCAGCGAGGCGGCGCGGCAGATCACCATCGCCACCCGTCAGCAGCGCCAGTCCAGCGAGCAGGCCGTGCAGGGCGCCCGCAACGTCGCGGAGCTGGTGAAGCAAGGCGTGGACGCGACGGGACGCACCACGCGCATCGCCCAGGACCTGCAGGCGGTGGCCGAGGGGCTCACCGCCGTCACCAGCCGCTTCAAGACGACGCGGAACTGAGGCTCACTCCCGCTGCCAGCGCAGCTGGAACTCGACCTCGTCCACGCCGCCCTCGCGCTCGTGCTCGATGTTGAAGAGCGCGTCGGCGGGGATGCGCAGGCGCTCGCCAGCGACCTGGATGTTGAAGGCCTTGCCCTCCTCGATGGCGTCGGCCAACCGCCGCAGCTTCGCGACGAAGTCCTTGCGCGGGTACGTCTTCTCCAGGTCTCGGTTCGCTCGCTTCGCCTTCTTCTGCGCCATCGTTGAGGGCTCTTTCGTCCAGGGTTTCCCTGGATGATGGCATCGCCCGCGATGAATGCGCAGCCTGAATCAGCGCGGCAGTCGAGGCACGCGTCAGCTCATCAGCCGGTGGAGGCTGAGGTCCAGGCGGCTCTGGACCAGGCCCAGGAGGCTCTCCACCTCGCGCCCGTCCAGTTTCAGCCGAGCGGCCAGCTCTCGGTGGGTCTGCTTCAGGAGCCGCTCACGGGCCTGGGCCACGTGGCGTGCCACGCTGGAGCGGGGCTCCGCGTACAGCGTGGCGATGCGGTCCATGGTGAGGCCGTGGAGATGGTGCAGGCGCAAGAGCGCGCGCTCCCGTTCGGACAACGTCGCCAGCGCAGCCTGCAGGGATTCGGACAGGGCTTGCCGGGAGTGGGCCTGGAGCACGTTTCGCTCGGGGTCGTCCCGGGACAACAGCTGCTCCAAGGCCTCCGGAGGTGTGGAGGACTGCTCGTGGCGGCCGGTCTGCTCCAGCAGCTCGCCGCCGATGCGCGAGGCGACGATTCGCACCCAGCCGCCCAGCGAGCCCCGGCCCGAGTACTCCGCGATTTTCGGCGCGCCGCCGTGAACGCCCAGCAGGAGCCGCTGGCGCGTCACCTGGAGCACTTCGTCCACCATCGCCGTGAGGTGCCGGGACAGTCGTGCGGCGGCTTTCTGGAGGACGTGCTTCTCGAAGAGCTGCAACGCCTGGGGCTCTCCCTGGGCACAGGCACACGCCAGGTAGACGTCCGCGGCATGGAGCTGTTTGAGCGCATCCAGGGGTGGGCCTTCCGCGCGCAGGTGCCGGCCCACGTGGTGCAACAGGGCCGCGGGCGCCAGCGCCACGGTGGGCCACGCCGCACGGCCTTGGTCGAGCAGCTCCGTGAGCAGGGCCTCCAGCGCGGGCGCGGAGCGCAGCGTATCGTGCAGTGACTCGGGGGCCCCCGCGAGCAGCAGCGGCGTCAGCGTTTCCGGAGCCTGGCTCATCGGGTGACCTCGCTCACACGGGGCAGGTGCCGCGCCTGCCACGCCTCGAGTTCGTCGTGCTCGCGCCGGGCGCGCAGACCCTGGGCTTCCAGCCACGCTTTCGCCTCGCGGACGAGGGCCGTGGCCTGCTCCCGTCCCTCCGGAGTGGGCCGTTCCCACAGGGCCCGTGCGAGGAGGAAGGACACTCGCGCGGCTTCCTTCCGGTCCAGCCACACGCGAGCATGGATGCGCCGTGCGCGCTCGAGCAACGGGACGGCTTGCTCGGGCGCGCGCAGACTCAGGTGGGCCTCTCCGAGGCAGGCGAGGTCGAGCGCGACGTCCGGGCTGTCGTCCCCCTGCGCGGCTTCATCCAGCGCCAGGGCGCGCTGGCAGCGGGTCAGCGCCGCCCGGAATGCGCCCGTCTCCAGGTCCACCCGGGCCAGGTCCCGCACCACGCCACATGCCACCACGCTGTCGGTGCCGTTCGCCTTCTGGAGGAGGCCAAGCGCCTGCGTCAGGTTGCGCCGCGCCGCCGCCGGCCTGCCCGCGCGCAGGTGAATGAGGCCCAGGTTGCGCAGCGACATCTCCAGGCGCGGCGAGTCCTGGCCCACGCTGCGTTGGATGCGCTCCAGCGCCTGCTGGTTGTGGGCGAGCGCCTCGTCGAGCCGGTTGGAGTCATAGGCCACCATGCCCAGCCCGCCGAGCGCGGTGACGGTGCTGGGGTGGTCCGTCCCCTTGCTGCGCTCGAAGATGGCCAGGGCTCGCGCATAGTGGCTCCGGGCTTCCTCCAGGCGCCCCTCGCGGCGCAGCAGGCCGGCCAGGTTGTTGAGGGGAGCGGCCAGGCTCGCATGGTCCTTGGAGCGCGCGGCCTCCAGCAGCGCCAGCGAGCGTTGGAACGTGTCGAGCGCTTCTTGCGTGCGGCCCAGGGCAAGCAGCTCGGTGGCGATGTTGTTGAGGTTGAGCGCGAGCACCGGGTGCTCGGGGCTCCACTGTCGCTCCTGGAACGCGTAGGCCTGCGCCTCCTGGTAGAGCGCCAGGGCCTCCTCCGCGCGAAGCTGCCGCGAGCGGACGCGTCCCAGTCCGGTGAGGAAGTACGTCACGCGAGGCCGTGAGGGGCCCGCGGTCCTCCGCGCCAGCTCCAGTCCCTGGGTGAACTCCGCGTCCGCTTCGTCCAGCTTGCCCTGCACCAGGAGCAAGCCGCCCATTCGCAGGTGCAGGTCGGTGGCGATGTGCGGGAAGCGCTCGCGGCCCAGCCGCTCCACCGCGGCGCGGGCGTGGTGCACCAGCCGGTTCGCCTCGTCCATGCGCGCCATCTGGTCGCCCACCACCCACAGGAGGAGGTTCCAGACACGGGCCACGGTTTCGTCGTCGCGGCCCGCCTCGGCGGCCCAGAGCGCCTTGTAGAGGTGCTCCTCGGCTTCCTTGGGCTTGCCCGCGAGCCCATGGGCATAGCCGTGCAGCGTGAGGACCTCTGCCTCCAGCGGCCGGTAGTCCAGCCCCTGGATGTCCTGGAGCAAGGCCGTCGTCTCCTTCAACGCGCCGGAGTGGTTGCCCGCGTCCATGTACGCCCGTGCCTCGGCCAGCTTGCGCCGCGCCGCGTCCACGCGAGGCCGCAGGGCATCCGGAGGCTGCGGCCGGTTCGCCAGCTCCGGAGCATCCCGGCAGCCGGAGACGCCCTCCAGGGACGCCACCATCTGCGGCGCGTGCTGCACCGTTCGCGCGTCCGCCTTCTCCAGCACGTCGACGACGGCAGCCAGGTGCCACAGCCGCGTGTCCAGGCACGCGGCCGTCTGCCATGAGGCGTGGGTGTCATCGCGCGAGGCCGTGCACGCATCGGTGCGCAGCTCGCGCCACGTGTCCGCGTGTCCGTCGAGCGTGCTGGCGACGGCTTCCCACGCGGCGGCTGCGAAGGGCTTGCCCGTGGCCAGGAAGGCCGCATGGATTCGCGCGCGACGCTCCGGTCCCCAGATGGTGGTGAGCCGCTCCGCCTCCAACTCGCAGCGGGCCTGCCTCCGATGCGCCGCCACGTAGCCCACGGTGAGCCCTACGAGACACGCCACGGCGGCGGAGGCGCCCACCCAGGCAAGGCGCCTTCCAGCGCGGGGGGCCAGCTCGGTCAGCAGCGCCTCCATCGATGGGAAGCGCTCTTCCGGCCGGGCTCTCAAACCCCGCAGCACCGCGCGCCGCACACGGGCCGGGATTTTCGATTCGCGCTCGGGCGCGCGGATGCGTCCTTCCCGCGCGGCCTGGCCCAACGCCTCCAGCGTCCGGCCCTCGAAGGGGCGCACGCCGTGGAGCGCTTCGTACAGCGCCACGCAGAAGCTGAACTGGTCCGAGCGCGCGTCCACGCCGTGACCTTGAAGCTGCTCGGGCGCCATGTACGCGGGCGTGCCCAGCAGCGCGCCCGAATGGGTCAGCGGCGAGTCCACCAGCGAGGCCGGCGCCGTCACCGTGTCCAGGCTCACTGGCGCGGCGTGGCCCGAGACTCGCCGGTGGGAGGGCCGGGCCAGACCGAAGTCCGTCACCCGCACGCGCCCATCCTTCCCAACCAGCACGTTGCCCGGCTTGAAGTCGCGGTGGACCAGCCCGGCGGCGTGAGCGGCCGCCAGTCCCCGGCCCGCGTCCACGAAGACGCGCACCACGTCCTGCCAGGGCCTCGGCGCCTCCAGCCACTCCGCCAGCGACGCGCCCTCCACCAACTCCAGCGCCAGGAAGACACAGTCCTCGCAGACGCCCACGTCGTAGACGGTGACGACGTGTGGATGGGCCAGCCGGGCCAGGGCTTGAGCCTCGCGCAGCAGCCGCAAGCGCAGCTCCTCCAGGTGTCGGCCCTCGGGGCGCAGCAACTTCAGCGCGACCCTTCGGTCCAGCTCCGGGTCATGGGCCGCGTACACCTCGCCCATGGCGCCCCGGCCAATGCGCTCCTGCACCACGTAGCGTGAGAGCTGGGTGCCCGTGGTCACCAGCGGGCCATCATCGGGCAGGGGCACGGCCTCCGCCGCACTGGCGCCCAGGGCCAGGTGCTCCTGGCAGCGCTCACATCCTTCCACGTGGGCCAGGACGCGCGTGCGGTGCGCGTCCGGGAGCGCCCCTTCGAGGAAGTCGCTCAGTGTCGTCTCGCTCGGGCACCCCATGGAGGCCCGGAGACTAACAAATTCCTGGACTTTTCACTTTTACCCGCCTGGGGCGGTTCAGGCCTGGGCGCGTGACTTGAGGCGGGCGAAGAGCTCGGGAGGCATGGAGGCGGTGCCCAGCCGGTGGTCGGCGGAGATGGCCTCGCCGTGGAAGTCGCTGCCAGCGGTGGGGACCAGGCCCAGCTCCTTGGCCAGGCCGAGATACTTCTGACGCACGCTGGGGTTGTGGTCCTCGTGCAGCACCTCGAGGCCCGCCAGTCCCGCCTGGGCGAGCGCGCGGATCTCCAGTCGCTCCATGCGTGATGAACCCGGGTGGGCGAGGGTGGCCGTGCCGCCCGCGTTGCGGATGAGGCGGATGGCGTCCTCGCCCGCCAGCTTGAAGCGCTCCACCCAGGCGGCGCCGCGCATGCCCAGGAAGCGGTCGAAGGCCTCCTTCACGTCCACCACCCAGCCGCGGTCCACCAGCACGCGGGCCAGATGGGGACGGCCCAACTGCGCGTCGCCGGCCACCGCCCGGACGTGCTCCATGCGCACGGGGTAGCCCAGCTGCCGCATGCGCTCCAGCAGGGCTTCCATGCGCTGCTCGCGCTCCAGCCGGAGCCGGTCGGCGAAGCGAGCGATGTCCTCGTCGTCCGGCCTCAGGAAGTGCCCCAGGATGTGGCACTCGCGTCCATGAATGAACGCGGAGATTTCGATGCCCGGCACCAACTCCACGCCGTGGGCCCGCGCCGCGACCTCGGCCTCGGCCAACCCCGCGACGGTGTCGTGGTCGGTCACCGCCAACACCGTCACCCCGGCGGCGGCGGCCCGCGCCAGCAGCTCCGTGGGCGCATATTGACCGTCGCTGGCGGTGGTGTGCGAGTGCAGGTCAATCACGGCGGGCTCCAGGGTGTGGGGGGAATGTTCCCCATACGCGACCTATGCCGGGTTTCACACCAACTTGCGGCATGGGGGGTGCCGCCGCCACCCTGGGTGTGGCTACTGTCCGAGTCCTATGGGCAAGAAGTCCGATACGACCATCGAGAACCGGGTCTACCTCTTCGAGTCATTGGCGAGCAGCTACGTGGCGTCCGCCACCGAGGTCTTGGCCTCGGAGGACCCCGCGGTGCGGCAGCGCGCGCGCCGGGCCCTGGCGGAGCTGGCCTTCGTGTCCTGTGTCATGGCGGACACTGCTCATCTGCCAGCCGAGCAGGTTCGGGCCCAGGTGCTCGGCGCGCCCGAGCGCGTCCCGGAGGCACCTTCGAAGGTGTCCGGCGGCGCGGCCCGGAAGCGCAACAAGTAGCGGCCCCTGTCGCGGTTCGGGTGGTATGTCGGCGGAGCCCTTTTGCTTCGAGGAGCGCCGACATGAGCCCGCCGCAGACGCCCGCCACGGGCGTGGTGATGACGCTGGTCAGCCAGCCCCAGTTCAAGACGCAGCTCACCCATGGCCCATCGGGCACGGTGAATCAGACGGAGGCGCCGCGCGACAACGGCGGCACCGGTGGCAGCTTCTCGCCCACGGACCTGGTGGGCGCGGCGCTGATGTCGTGCGCGGTGACGACGATGCACCTGTTCGCCTCGCGTGAAGGCATTGCCCTGGGCGAGGTCAGCGCCCGTGTGGAGAAGCGGATGTCGCCCCCGCCGCGCCGCATCGCCGAGCTGGTGCTGGACATCCAGATGCCGGCCGGCCTGTCCGCCGAGCACCGGGCCACACTGGAGAAGGTGGGCCGTGAGTGCCCGGTGGCCCGCAGCCTCCACCCGGACGTGAAGCTGCCGCTGACGTTCAGCTATCCGGACTGAGGACGCCAGGCCGCTTGCCCTCCAGGGGGCCTGCCCGCGAATGCTGCGGGTGGGCCCCTTCGTGTTCATCCTCCCCGGCTGCGGGGCTCGTCCTGGAGGACACGGCATGCATGCGAAGCGGCTGGGCATCTACCTCAATGACCACCTGGCGGGCTCGGTGGGCGGGCTGGAGCTGGCAATCCGCACGGAGGCGGAGAACCACGGCAACCTGCTGGGCCGCTATCTGGTGACGCTCATCCCCGAGCTGAAGGAAGACCAGACCACGCTGCTATCGGTGATGGACGCCCTGGAGCTGAAGCGAGATGGGCTGAAGACGCGCGCCGCGTGGGCCGTGGAGAAGGTGAGCCGGCTGAAGTTGAACGGCACGTTCGTGCGCTATTCGCCCTTGAGCCGGCTGCTGGAGTTGGAAGGCCTGTGCTCGGCCACGGATGGCCGATTGTCCCTCTGGCGCACGCTGGCGCGCGTGTCGGTGAAAGACGCGCGGCTCGCGGTGTTTCCCTTCGAGTCGCTCGTGCAGCGCGGCGAGGCGCAGCGCTCCGTGCTCCAGCGCCTGAGGGCCCAGGCGGCCGACGTGGCCTTCGCGGAGGAGCCGCAGCCCTTCGGGACCGGAGAGCCCCTCGTCGCGGGCCACTGACGGACGCCCGGGCATGAAGAAGCCCCCTGCCGCGGCGAGCGACAGGGGGCGAGGACTTCATTCCGGCGCGGGGCTCAGGTGCCCGACGTTCCCGAAGCGCCGGCGGGCGGCGTCGTGGGCCGGGCGCCCGAGGCGTCCGGCGTGGGCACCAGACGGAGCTGGCTGGCGCTGCTGCCGAAGCTCGCGTCCACCTCGCGCTCCAGGTACGTGTAGCCGGACAGGCCATCCTCGTACATGCGCAGCAGGTTGCGCGATTCGTCCAGGGTGATGCGGCCCTGGCGCAGCGCGGCCTCGGTGAACTTGCGCAGCTTCGCCACCAGGTCGTCCTTGGTGTAGCTGACGTAGTTGAGCACCTCCGTCACCGTGTCGCCGGCCACCACATTGTCGATGAGGTAGCCCCCGTTGGGCCCCAGCGACACCTGCACGGCGTGCGTGTCGCCGAACAGGTTGTGGAGGTCGCCGAGGATCTCCTGGTAGGCGCCCACCATGAAGATGCCCAGGTAGTAGTCGTCATCGTTGAGCGCGTGCAGCTCGAGGGCGTCCTTCACCTCGCGCTTGTCGATGAAGTGCTCGATCTTCCCGTCCGAGTCGCAGGTGATGTCCGCCAGCGTCGCGCGGCGCGTCGGCTTCTCCGCCAGCCGGTGGATGGGCATCATCGGGAAGAGCTGGTCGATGGCCCACGAGTCCGGCAGCGACTGGAACACGGAGAAGTTGCAGAAATACGTGTCGTTGAGCGCCTTCTCCAGGGAGTCCAGCTCCTCGGGAATCTCGCCCTGCTCACGCGCGATGCGCATGATCTTGTGGCAGGTGGCCCAGTAGATGTTCTCCGCCGCCACGCGCTGCTCCAGCGACAGGTGGCCCAGCGAGAAGAGGGTGAGGCTCTCCTCCTTGGCGTCCTGCGCGTCGTGCCACGCCTCCAGCAGGTTCTTGTTGGTGACCTCGCGGTAGGTGGACCAGAGGTTGCGCACCACGGAGGGCGCCTTCTCGTCCACCTTGTCGGGGACCGGCGCCGGGCCGAACTCACTGGTGCCCAGCACATCCACCACCAGCACCGCGTGGTGCGCCACCACGGCGCGGCCGGACTCCGACACCAGCGTGGGGTGCGGCACGCCGGCCCGGTCGCAGGCCTCCATGACGCCGAACACCACGTCGTTGGCGTACTCCTCCGTGGTGTAGTTCATGGAAGAGGCGAAGTTCGTCTGGGAGCCGTCGTAGTCCACGCCCAGGCCGCCGCCCACGTCCAGGTACTTCAGCGGCGCGCCCTGACGGGCCACCTCCACGTAGAAGCAGCCCACCTCACGCAGCGCGTTCTTCACATTGCGGATGTTGGAGATCTGGCTGCCCAGGTGGAAGTGCAGCAGCTCGAAGGAGTTGAGCAGGCCCGCGTCCTTCATGAAGCCGATGCAGTTCATCAGCTCGGAGGAGGTCAGGCCGAACTTGGAGCGGTCGCCGCCGCTGGCCTCCCACTTGCCGGCGCCGCGCGTGGACAGCTTCACGCGAATGCCCAGCCGGGGGGGGATGCCCGTGCGCCGGGCGACCTCCGCGATGAGCGGCAGCTCGCTGGGCTTCTCCACCACCAGGATGACGTTGCGGCCCAGGCGCGAGTAGAAGAGCGCCGTCTCGATGTACTCCTCATCCTTGTAGCCGTTGCAGATGACGAGCGCGTTTTCGTTCTCCAGCAGCGCCATCACCGCGAGCAGCTCCGGCTTGCTGCCGGCCTCCAGCCCGTAGTTGTAGCCCTTGCCCGCCTCGATGAGGGTCTCCACCACGTAGCGGTGCTGGTTCACCTTGATGGGGTACACGCCGCGGTAGCCGCCCTTGAACCCCTGATCGTTCATGGCCTTGCGGAAGGCCTCGTTCAGGTGGACCACGCGGTGGCGCAGCACGTCCGTGAAGCGGATGAGCAGCGGCAGGCCGATGCCCCGGCGGCGCACTTCGTCGACCAGCTCCTTCAGGTCCATGTTCGGGGCCTGGGGACCGTCCGGATGGACGATGACATGGCCCTTCTCATTGATGCCGAAGTAGGGGTTGCCCCAGTTCCGGATTCCGTACAGCTCGTGCGCGTCGGCAAGGGTCCAGCGGTGGGGAGGGGCGTTTACGGGCATCGGCGTCTCGAGGCTCCCTGGGGTAGATGGGGTGGACTCCCGTGAACAACGGACGATCACAGGAATCGCGCGGGAACTATCGGAAAGCCCCTCGGTATTCAACAGCCGCTTGTGCGGAGGGCAGGCAGGCTGGCGGGGCGGCCGCCCGGTGCTCCTCCTCCCGCGGGCCGACCCTCCATTCAATTCCTACCCTTTCCCCGTGAGTCATGAGGGACGCGTGGAAACAAGGGGAGGGTACATGGAGTCGTCCGCACGCAGGGAAGAGGCGCTGCTGACCCCGCGGGAAATCTACGAGCGGCTGGATCGCTTCGTCATCGGCCAGGACGGGGCCAAGCGCGCGGTGGCCATTGCGGCCCACAATCACCTCAAGCGTCTGCTGGCGCGAAGGCTGCGCCGGACGTCGCTCATCAAGAAATCCAACATCTTGCTGATGGGGCCCACCGGGAGCGGCAAGACGCACATCGCCCGCAATCTGGCGGACATCCTCCACGTGCCGTTCACCACCGTGGACGCCACCGAGTACACGGAGGCCGGCTACTACGGGAAGGACGTGGAGGTGATGATCTCCGACCTCCTCTTCAAGGCGAACCACTCCGTGGAGGACACCCAGCGGGGCATCATCTTCATTGACGAGGTGGACAAGATTGCCCGCCGCTCCCAGGGAGCCCGCAACGGTGCGGGCAGCCGCGACATCGGCGGCGAGGGTGTCCAGCAGTCGCTGCTGAAGCTGCTGGAGGGCCGCGAGGTGTACGTGCCCCTCAACGTCACCCAGGCCTGGAACAAGAGCGACTTCGTGCAGGTGGACACGCGCGACATTCTCTTCATTTGCGCGGGCACGTTCAGCGACTTGCACGACTACGGAGATGAAGGGAGCCGCGCCATGGGCTTTGGCGCGGAGGACTCGGCGACGCGCAGCCCAAAGCGCATCAGCACCCGCCAGCTGACGGACTTCGGCATGCTGGCGGAGTTCCTCGGCCGCCTGCCGGTGGTGGTGCAGTTGGAGCGGCTGGGCGAGGAGAACCTGATGCGCGTGCTCACCGAGCCGCCGGACTCCATCGTGCGCGAGTTCCGCGAGCTGCTGTCCATGGACGACCTGGAGGTGGACTTCGCCGAACCGGGCCTGCGTGAGGTGGTGCGCTATTCCGTGGAGCGGGGGCTGGGGGCTCGAGGATTGCGGTCCATCCTGGAGCACGTCATGGCGGACATCATGTTCGAGGCGCCCGAGCGGCGGCGGCGCCAGGTGACGGTGGACGCGGGCTTCGTGCGGGAGCGGCTGCGGGGGCTGGATTCGACGCAGCTGGACGTGTGAGTCAGGGCTCGCGCTCGGAGGCGCGGGCCGCGGCGCCCAGCCGGGCCGCCACGTCCGGGTCCTGGATGAGCTGGAGCACACCGTCGTGGCGCAGCAGCGCGGCGGTGTCTCCTCGGGCCAGGGCCTGCTTCAGCTTCGGGTCCTGCAGCAGGCGCTGGAAGCGAGGGTCCTTGCGCAGGGCCTTGTAGGCCGGGTCGTCCTGGAGCCGCCCCGCGCGCTTCGGATCACTGGCGGCCTTGGCGACCTCCACCAGGTTCTTCACCGGGGCGAACTGCGTCATCTCGAAGAGGTTGTAGCGGCGGGCGACTTCGATGGAGAGCGACTCCTTCGGGGACAGGCCCACGCGGCGGCCCGCGATGACGACGTGCTGTTCGAAGAAGGCGATGGCGCTGAGGACGACCCAGGCGATGATGCCCATCTTCGCGCCACCCAGCACGAAGCCGAGGAAGCGGTCCACGCCCCGGTTCTCATGGTGCTGACCGGTGGAGAGGATGCGCAGCAGCAGCGCGCCCAGGGCGTAGCGCACCGCGAGCCACGTGCAGATGAACAGGAGCACCGTGCCCACGATGGCGCCCAGGAAGAGCGGACTGCCCAGGGCCTCGGCCAGGTGTGGGGCCGCCACGGGGCCCAGGCGGCGCGAGGCGAAGTAGCCCACCGCCAGGCCCACCACGTTGGCGACCTGGCGCGACGCCCCGGTGATGGCGCCGATCATGGCGAAGAACAGCACCAGTCCGAGGATGATGAGGTCGATGACCATGGGCGCCGCCGCCGTCAGCGGATCTTGAACGAGCCGCCCTTGTCGCGAGCCTCGTCCTGGGACTGCTTCTGGACCTCCGCCAGCCGCTCCTTGTAGCGGGCGTTGGAGGGCTCATAGGTGAGCGCCATCTTCAGGTTCCGCTCGGCGGCGGACCAGTTGCCGGCGTCCGCGTCCTTCTGCGCCTGCTGGAAGAACTGGCGTCCCTTGGGGTGGGTGCCAATCTGCTCTTCCTGCTCCTTCTTGGCGGCGGCCTTGGTCTCCGCTTCGGAGGCTTCGGTGAAGCGCAGCTTCTGGGCGCGCTCGGGGCCCGTCACGTCGACGACGTACTTCTTGCGCTTCGTGTCGTCGCGCAGCACGTAGTAGGCCTCTGTGACGCGCTTGTAGAGCTCGTTGATGCGCTCCTTGAGCTCCTTGGAGTCCACGTGGAAGAAGCGGTCCGGGTGGTAGGTGCGGCTCTCCCGGTAGAAGGCGCGCTTGATGTCCGCGGGGGTGGCGGTCCTCTCCAGCATGAGCACTTCGAAGTAGTCGAGCTGGTCCAGCTTCGCGCAGCGCGATTCCAGGTCGGCGAGCTGCTGGATGTCCAGGCCCAGGTCCGTTGACTCAGCAGGCGACGGCGGTGGCGTGACCGCCGTGGCCGCGGCCGGGGCGACGGGCGGGACGATGGGTGCCACGGAAGGAATCGATGGCACCGCGCCGGATGGAGTGTGTGAGGCCGGCGTCAGCGGTGCGATGCCTGGGACGGCGGGCGCCACGGACGGGGGAGGGCGCGGCGGCGTGGCGCCAGCGGGCACCAGCGCTGGGAGGGACATGGTGGGCCGGGCACCGGGCTTCTGCTGTGGAGCCGTGGACGGCGTCACGGGAGGGACAACCTGTCCCAGCGCGAGTACGGGAGGCGGCCTCGGCGTCGGTGCTGTTCCTTGGGCGCGCGCCGGTGCGGAAGGTCCGGCGCTTGCCTGCGGCGCGGCTGCGGGGATTGCCGGGGCGACGGGCGGGACAGTCCTCGTCTGGGCCGGAGCGCGGGGCGCTACCGGGGCCACGGAGGGGACGGCGCCTGTCGATGAGGGCGCAGCCGGAGCGCCAACGGGGGCGATGGAGGGCACTGCGCCTGCGAGTGGAGCGGAGGCCCCCACGGGAGCGATGGAGGGCACTGCGCCTGCGAGTGGAGCGGAGGCCCCCACGGGAGCGATGGAGGGCACTGCGCCCGCGAGTGGAGCGGAGGCCCCCACGGGAGTGATGGGGGGAACGACACCAGTCGAGCTTGGCGACGCTGTTGCACCCATGGGCGCGATGGCAGGAGCAACGGCGGGGATTGCACCCATGGTGGGTCGCTGCGCCGGAGGAACTGCACCGGCCGGGCGAGGCGCGGGCGTCGATGCTCCCGCCGCATTGGGATTCGAGCCCTGGCGCGGGGCGGAAGTGTTGGCTCCAGTGGCAGTGGCGCCAGCCGTCGCGACGCGTGGCACGGGCGTACTCGCGCCAGCGGCGGGGGAGGCCGGTGACGGTCGCGAAGCGGGCGTGGTGGTGCCCGCAGGGGGCACGCGGGGGACAGGTGTGTTGGCGCCTGCGCCCGTCACCTGGCTCGGTACCGGCGTGGCGGCCCCCGCCGCTCCGGCGGCCGGATGCGGTACGGGCGTGGCGGCCCCCGCTGCTCCGGCGGCCGGACGCGGTACGGGCGTGGCGGCCCCCGCTGCATCGGTAGGCGGACGCGGAACAGGTGTGGCGGCTCCCGCTGCACCGGTTGGCGGACGCGGAACAGGTGTGGCGGCTCCCGCTGCACCGGTAGGCGGACGCGGTACAGGTGTGGCGGCTCCCGCTGCTCCCGCGGCCGGATGCGGCACGGGCGCGGCAGCCCCCGCTGTTGCGGCGGCCGGATGCGGCACGGGCATGGCAGCCCCCGCTGCTCCGGCGGCCGGACGCGGCACGGGCGTGGCAGCCCCCGCTGCTCCGGCGGCCGGACGCGGTGCGGGTGTCCGCGCGTCAGCTCCGCTGGTGCCCTGCGGAGCCGTGGGCCCCTGCACGCCAGGGTTCGCGAGCGCCGAACGCGGCACGGGTGTCCGAGCGTCAGCACCCGTTGCACTCGCGCTAGCCGCCGTACCCGGCGCGGACGCCGAGGTCCCTGTGCCAGCTCCCGCCGGGCGCGGCACCGGCGTCGTGGCGACCGCGGCGGATGGCGCATCTCCAGCAGCACTGCGTTGCCCCGGCACTGCGCCAGTTGCCGGCTGCCTCGCGGCAGGGCTCGTCGCGGCACCCACGGCAGGAATCGCAGGCAGCGTCGTGGGCGTGCCTCGCGGCGCACTCCCCGAACCCGGCACGGACGGCACCGCACCCGACGCCGGACGTGCCGGCGCCGCCGTGGGACTCGCACCCGGCGCCGTCGCACGTCCGGGCGTGGAAGGCGCACCCTCTCCAGCGCCCGTCCGCACCGTGGGAATGCCCGTCGTCGTGGCCCGGGGCGGCGGCACCGGGGGCGTCACGCCGGTGGGACGTGCGACAGGTGTTCCCTGGGGCCGAGGCGGCGGAGTCGGCGCGCTGGCGGCGGGCGACGACGGAATCGTCCCGGGCGTGACAGGGCCGGGGACGGCGGCCGTCACGCGCGGGACTGCGGGCCGGGCGGGCGTGGCCGGTGTCCCGGGCGTGGCTCCCGGCGGTTTGCCGGCGCTGGGGTCTGAAGGCTCGGACATCGGCGTGGTCGAGTCGCGGCCTTACTGCGCCGCGGCGGGCAGGTCGTCGCTGTTGTGGCCGGCAAGCCGGATGTTCCGGTTGGCCTGGATGGACTGCTGGATATCGGCCTCGCTCATGCCGGAGGACAGGGTGATGGAGGTCGACGTCTTCTGACCCGTCGCCGTGTCGCACGCGGACACGTGCACCAGTCCATCCGTGTTGATTTCGAAGGTGACCTCGATCTTCACCTCGCCGCGGTAGCCGATGCGGAAGCCCGCGAACTCGAACTCGCCGAGCATCTCGCACTCGTCGGCGCGGTTGGACTCGCCCTGGTACACGCGAATCTTCACCTTCTCCTGGCCGTCGCGGCTGGTGGTGAACGTCTTCGAGCGGTCGATGGGAACCGGCGTGTTCTTGTCGATGATCTTCTCGGTGTACCCACCCACCGTGCCGATGCGCAGCGACAGCGGCGTGACGTCCACCAGGAACGTCTGCGTCTTGCTGTCCAGCAGCGCGTGCGACTGGAGCGCCGCGCCCATGGCCACGACCTGGTCCGGGTTGATGCCTTCCAGCGGTTCCTTCTGGAAGTAGTGCTTCACCGAATTGCGAATGATGGGCAGCCGCGTCGGGCCGCCCACGAGGATGACCGCGTCGATGTCGGCGGCCGTCAGGCGCGCGCTCTGCAGCGCCTCGTCACACACCTTGAAGGTGCGCTGCACCAGGTCCATCACCATGCGGTTGAACTGGTCCTGGTTGAGCTGCCCACGCAGGTCCATGACGTTGCCGTCCGCGTCCTGGCAGATGCCCTGGCAGAGAATCTCTGCGGAGCCCGTCTGGCCCACGTCGATCTTCGCCTTCTCCGCGGCCTCCTTGAGCATCTGCAGGCAGAACTTGTTCTGCCGCACGTCCAGGCGCGTGCGGGCCAGGAAGTCATCCGCCAGCCACGTCATGATGCGGTCGTCGAAGTCGTCGCCGCCCAGGTACGTGTCGCCCGCGGTGGCCAGCACCTCGAAGACGTCCTTGCCAATCTCCAGGATGGAAACGTCGAAGGTGCCGCCGCCCAGGTCGTAGACCACCACGCGCTGGTTGACGTCGCGCCCGAAGCCGTACGCGAGCGCCGCGGCGGTGGGCTCGTTGAGGATGCGCAGCACCTCCATGCCGGCGATGCGGC
The DNA here is from genome assembly GCF_006547365.1 of Myxococcus sp. AB056. Taxonomy (NCBI): domain Bacteria; kingdom Pseudomonadati; phylum Myxococcota; class Myxococcia; order Myxococcales; family Myxococcaceae; genus Myxococcus; species Myxococcus sp. AB056. The sequence goes on from NZ_VHLB01000017.1 coordinate 22,461, forward strand.
CTGCGTCCTTGGTGGCCTGGCGCTGGTTGTCGTTGAAGTACGCGGGCACGGTGACCACGGCCTTGGTCACCTCCTGGCCCAGGTACGTCTCCGCCACCGCCTTCAGCTCCTTGAGCACCAGCGCGCTGATCTCCGGGAGTGAATAGGAGTGCTCGTTCATCGCGATGCGCACCGAGTTGTTGTCGCCCTCCACGATGCGGTACGGCATCACCGCCTGCGCCTTCTTCACCTCGTCGGAGAAGTAGTAGCGGCCGATGAGGCGCTTGGCGGAATAGACGGTCTGCTCGGGGTTGGTGATGATGTTCTTCTTGGCCGCGTTACCGACCAGGACCGAGCCATCCTCGAGGAACGAGACGCAGGAGGCGTGAGTCGTCTCTCCCCACTCGTTGGGGATGACGGTGGGCTGGCCGTCCTGGACCACCGCCACGCATGAGAATGACGTGCCCAGGTCGATGCCGATTGCGATGTCGTCCGCCATTCCATCTCCGGTGAAGACCTTCAGCAGAGGTCCGTCGGTGAAGGGCACGGAGGTTAGGCACCCCCAGAAGCGGGTGTCAACGTTCCCGTGTCAATAAAGCCCAGCCATTTCAAGGGCTTAGCGAGGGTGCAAGGGAGCACGCCCACCGGCTTGAGGGGGCGCTCCGAGGCCATTATCTCTCATGGCGAAGGGGGTTTACTCATCCATGTCCGTCATCCTCGCCGCTCTGACGTCCGACCCGAACCTGCTGCGCTGTGAGCTGCACCGCCTCCAAGGCCAGGTCCTGCTCCAGGGAGAGCCGAGGGCGAACGCCGTGGGGGTGGGAGCCTACGCCCAGGAGGAGGTCCTGTTGCGGCGCTTCTCCAGTAGCGAGGCACTGTCCCTGGACTCGCTCGTGCCCCCGCATGAATCGGAGGCACTGCTGTTCCACGCCGGCCAACTGCCCGTGGGCTTGTCGCTGGAGGAGAATACGCAGCCCTTCCGCTCCCGGCGCTGGTTGTTCGCCCTTCACGGCGGCGTACAGGGTTTCGAGCTGCTTCGTGCTCCGTTGCTGGCGTCGCTGCCGGACCACCTGCGGCGTCAGGTGCGTGGCGGCACCGAAGGGGAGCTGCTGTTCGCCGTCTTCCTCAGGCGCCTGCGCGACCTGGGCCGCACGGAGGATCCACGGCTGGAGGCCGAGGTCGCTGGACGCGTGCTGGCGGACACGGCGCGCGAGGTGGCGCAGGCCGCGGCCCAGGCCGGCGTGACACGCACGCCCACGCTCAACCTGGTGGCCACCAACGGCATCCTCCTGGCGGCGACCCGGTACGGCGAGCATCCCTTGTACTGCACGCGGCTGGAGGGGGCGGCCGAATGCGAATTGTGCGAGGTGACGCCCTCGACACCCGATACGCAGCCTGCGGTGGGAGCGCACCGCCGCCGCCGCACGGTCGTGGTGGCCAGCGCGCTCAAGCGCACCGCGGGATGGGTGGAGCTGGCTCATGGCCACACGCTGGCGGTGGGGCCGGATCTGCAGATGCACGAGCTGTCCGGCACGTGAGCGACGTACGCGAGGCAGGCGCCTGGAGGCCGCTCCCGAAGCGGATGCGGGCCTCGGCGCCACCTCGTGGAAGTCCCGGCGGTCCCGGCATGAAGCGCTGAACTCCCGACCGCGCTTCACGAATACCCCTCATTCACACCCAGGCTTTCCCGAGATGGGCGCTCCGGGTCCAGGATGACTGCGAGCCGCTTTACATCCCCGGAGGGGAAGTGCTTCCATTGAGGGTGCTTCATTGAAATATTGAAGATTCGCTGGATTTTCGGTGCTCGTGTCTCCCATGCTCTCAGAAGTTGAGCCGATGTTCAGCATCGAGATCCGCTTGAGGTCGGATACGGCGGTCGCCGCCGCGTTGAGCCTCCGCTACGCCCGTGAGCATGGCCTGACGGCGCAAGCCAGCGCCGAGGTGGCGGTGGTGGTGAGCGAGCTGGCCACCAACCTGGTGCGCCACGCGGGTGGCCGGGGCTGGGTGGAGCTGTGGCGCGAGGCGGAGTGGCTCTTCATCCGCTCCCGCGACCGCGGCCCCGGCATGGAAGACCCATCCCGATTCTTCGCTGGCAGGGAAGGGCGTCCGAGCCCGCTGCCCGGAGAAAGCCTGGGCGAAGGCGGGGCCGCGGTGCGACGGCTCACCGACGACGTCCAGGTGGCCAACCGCGAAGGTGGAGGGTTCGAGGTGCTGGCGCGCAAGCGGGTGGTGGTCCAGGCGAAGAAAAGGAGGCAGGGGTGAGCGGTGGTTGGGTGTGCTCGGCGCTGTTTCGCGTCTTGCGGCAGTTCATGTCGGAGACGGCCGCGCAGTTGGTGCTGCGAGGCACCGTGGAGTCCCTCCGGCTGTCCCTGGACACGGCGACCACGGCGGACCTGCCGCGCATCATCGAGGCGCTGGAACCCGCCACCCGCCACTTCGTGGACCCTTCTCGTCGGCAGCAGATGATGGCGCAGCTTCGCGCGCAGCTCGCGCCCTCAGCGGGGCCGGAGGGCACGGCCACTTCCGCCCCGGCGGAGGTCCGGGCGACCACCTATCTGGTGCGCACGGAAGCGGACGCCAGTCACGCGCGGCTCGCCGCCCGGATGCTGTGTGAATCCCTGGGCGGGCGCGGCTACGAGTGCCAGAAAGTGGATACGGCGGTGAGTGAGCTGGCGCGCAACCAGATTTCGTATGCGGGGGGCGGAACCATTCAGCTCGCGCCGCAGCTGACGCCCAAGCGGCTGCTGCGTGTCAGCGCCGAGGACTCCGGGCAAGGCATCCCGGACCTGGAGCGCGTGCTGTCGGGGACGTACGAGAGCAAGACGGGCCTGGGCCTGGGCTTGTTGGGCGTGAAGCGGTTGGCGGACCGCTTCGACGTGCGCACCGGCCCGAAGGGCACGCAGGTGGACTTCGAGGTGTGGCTGTGAGGTTCGCGGTCGCCCACCGCTCCCGTCCCAAGGTGGGGGCGCTGGAGAATGGCGACGGCGTCGTGGTGCGCCAGGAATGCGCCCGGACGCTGGTGGCGGTGGTGGACGCGTTGGGGCACGGGCCCGTGGCCGCGCAGTTGCCCGCGCCTACGAAGTCCTCTGTTTGATCGCCGGAGCGTGCGTGTGCCGGCACGTGCCGCGAGGTGTGCGGCACTGCTCTCGCTCCCACGCGTGGCGCATCGACGACTGTGTGTCCATGCCGCACAGTCGGGACATTGTACGAACATGGGCCATGGGAACTACGCTAGGGCTCCGTCCCACGTGGGGGCTGTGTCCACCTCCGCGCAGATGCTCGCCGTTGACGAATCGCCGTGGTGGCATTCCATTGGGTGAGGTCTGATGGTGCGGCTTAATCGGGACCGGATGGAATCAAGGAGCGGGTCGATGGCCGGCAACTCAGGGGAAGACAACGCCAACCCGGGAAACGCCCGGGAGGTGGCCCCAGAGCGCCCTGAGGAGGGCGATTCGCCCGTGTTGGATGGCGTGTCGGATGCGGAGCTGGACGCCATCGTGGGCCAGCTGCGCACGGACAAGAGCCTTCGTACCCGGCCCAGCGCGCAGCCGCGCTACCGCGAGGCCACGCAGTCGGAGCGACTGCACCGGGGCGCGGGCCGTTCACGGGCGTCCACCCTGGGCGAGGAGGAGGCGCCGCCGAAGGAAGCCGCGCCTGTCGTGAAGCATGCCTGGTACTTCGTTGCGGGCGGCTCGGCCTACGGTCCTCACGACCTCGCGGACCTGAAGGCCCACGTGGAGCGGGGTTTTCTGGGCTTTGATTCCCTGTGCTGGCGCGAGGGGTTCAGTGAGTGGCTGCCCCTGGGGCACATCCCGGAACTCGCCTCCGTGCTGCTTCCGCCGGCCGTGCCCGCGGGACCTCCGCCCATTCCGCCGGAAGCGTCCGGGGCCTTCATGCCCCAGGCCGCGCGCGCGGTGGACGTGTCCGAGGCCACCACGGAGCGGGTGATCCTGAACGCACCAGGCACGGTGGTGCCCCCCTTCGCGGCCATTGCTCCCGCCGCCGTCGTGGCCACTCCCGCGGTGAGCGCTGTCGCCATGCCGCAGACGCAGGCGTCCGACCCACCACTTTCCGTGGAGGCCCCAGGGGCTCCGGCCGCGGGCGTTGTCGTCGGGCCTGCTCCAGAAGCTGTTGTCGCGACGCTCGCACCGGAACCTGTCACCGCGCCGGCCGCGAGTGACCTCGCCGCGTACGGAGCCCCGGCGTCGGACCCGATGCCCGTGGCGGAGCCCGTGGGAACCCACGCGGTGCTCGCGTCGCCGTCCCCCGAGGAACGCGCGCGTCGCAAGCGCCGGCTGGGTTTCATCCTGGCGGGTGGTGCCATCGGCGGCGTGTCGGTGGCCCTGGCGCTGAGCGTCCTGGGCGTTGGGGGCGGCCGTGGTGCCGCGAACCCCGGTGAGCCCGTGGACACGACGCGTGGCACCGGTGCGCCGCCGCCCGCGGAACAGCCGGTGGCCGCCGCGCCCTCGCCGGAAGCGGCCGTGGCTGCGAGCCAGGGCGGCGCGGCGTCGGGTTCCTCCACGTCAGCGGGCGGCACGGGCAGCGCGAGCCTGGGCATCCGCGGCGCGGGCGTCGCGACGTCGGCCGCCGAGGGCGCACGCGACCCGAGCCCGGTGCAGGAGCCCACGCGCCCATCGACGCCCTCGCTCTCGGCCGTCTCGGTCGAACGCGGAGGCCGCGTGCCGGAGCTGACCGGCACGGAGAGCACGGCGCGCGCCGCGACCGGCGGCGGACGGCCGTCGCCGGAGGAGCGTGTCTTCGAGCGGCCCACGGGCAGTCTCTCCTCGCGAGACGTCGCCGTGGCCTTCGTCATCGGGAAGCACTCCGTGGCGCCTGCTCCGGAGCCGGCGCCCGCCAAGCGGCCCGCGACGACGGTGGCGGAAGCCGCGACGGCTGGCAGCTCGGAGGACGACCTGGGGCCCGACGCGGACTTCGACCGCATGCTCTCCGGCCCAGGGCCCAACGCCACCAAGCACCACAAGCCGACCGTCTACGTTCCGCCCGACCCGACGGCGCCGCGCGAGTCGCTCGACCTGGCCACCGTCTTCGCGGTGGTGCATGCCCGGCGTTCGGAGCTCGCGGCGTGTGCCCGGGAGCAGTCCTCGCCGCCGCAGGAGGGGGACCGGGCAGTGCTGCGCTTGAGCGTCCTTCCGAGCGGGAAGGTGGAGTCCATCACCACCGAGACGCCGTGGCTGCGAGGCACGTCGCTCGTGCGTTGCATGCAGCAGAAGATAGGCGCCTGGACGTTCCCCAGGCATCGAACGCAGGGAGCGCCCGTCGTCTTCCGATACGAGTTCTGAGCCGCGCGAGGAGCGCCCATGCCTGCTTACGTCCTGATCGAGGTCTCGGTGCACGACGCGCAGACCTACGAGCGGTACAAGCAGCTCGCGCCTCCGTCGCTCAAGCCCTACGGGGGCCGCTATCTTGTCAAGGGTGGCCCCACCCAGGCCCTGGAAGGCAACTGGCAGCCCCCGCGCTTCGTCCTGCTGGAGTTCCCCAGCGTGGAGCTCGCCAGGGCCTGGTGGGCATCCCCGGAATACGCCGCCGCCAAGGCGCTCCGCCACGAAAGCGCGCACTCCATCATGTTGCTGGTGGATGGCGTGCCGGCCACGACGCCCGTCACCGAAACAGGGGAGTCGCCGGCCTGAGTGGCCGCTGGAAAGCCGAAGCCCGGCGCCAGTCCGCGGTGTGTCGCGGGCCGGGCCGGGCTTGGGTGTCTTCAGTGAAGCGGGAGGACTAGTTCACGCCGACGGCGGTCCAGCTCTCCTTGACCTTCGCCACTTCAGCGGAGTCCGCGCCGTAGAGGTCCGTCGCCGCGTTGATGGTCGCGGTGCGGGCCTGGGCGAACGTGGTGCTCGGCGTCATGTAGTGAGCCAGGGCGCGGTAGTAGATCTTCAGGCCCTTCTCCATGCCGATGGCGTCCTTCACCTCGATGCCGGACGTGCGGTTGGTTCCGCCGTTGGTCAGCAGGTAGAAGGCGTTGTTCGCGATGCCGCTGGAGCCGTGCACCTCGGTCTGCTTCGGGTAGTTCTTGTAGTTGTCGACCGAGTAGTTGTCCTTCGTCGGATCGTCCATGTAGCGCAGACCGTCGGTGGGGTCGCCGTCCTTCGGCGTCCAGGCCGTCTCGCCCACCGTCCAGTTGAACTTCACGTCGGGGTTCTTCTGGGACGCGTACCACTCGAGGCCAGCGCCCATGATGTCGCTCATCGCCTCGTTCAGACCACCGGACTCGCCGCGGTAGATGAGGCCGGCGGTGCGCTCGGTGAGGCCGTGGGCGATCTCATGGCCCGCGATGTCCAGCGCGGTGAGCGGACCGGAGTTGCGGCCGTCGCCGTCGCCGTAGCTCATCTTCTCGCCGTCCCAGTACGCGTTCACGTAGTTGTTGCTGACGTGGACGTAGGACACCAGCTTCTCACCCGCGCCGTCGATGGAGTCACGGCCGAGGATGTCCTTCATGTAGTCGTACATCATCTGGCCGCCGTAGTGCGCGTCCACCGCGGCCTTGTTGCGCTCCGGGTCCGTGGCCTCGCCCCAGACGTCGTTGTTGTCCTTGATGGGCGTCTGGCCGCTGGCGCGCTCGCGGTTCATCGCGTCGTAGGTCGCCACGCCCTTGCCGCGCGTGCCGTCCTCGAGCGTGTACGTGCCGTCCGCCTGCTTCTTCGTTTCCAGCGCGACCTTGCCGCTGTACATGGACGTGTCGTCCGCGATCTTCTCGCCGGGACCGGGCTCGTTGGGCTCAACGGCCTTCGGGGTGATGGTCAGGCCCCAGCTGTTCAGCGTGCCCGTGTCGCGGCGCGCGTTGTCCTTCACCGACAGCGTCCACTCGCCCTTCGCGGACTCGCCCGCGAAGGCGCTCAGGTCGAAGCTGCCCTTGATGTGGTCCGCGCTGCCGCCCTTGCGGTTGTGCACCGTCTCCGACTTGCCGGAGGGGCTGGTGAGCGTGACCGACAGGTCGCCCTTGAACGTGTGGTCGATGTCCAGGTCCAGCTTCAGCTGGTCCACGGTGCCGTCCTGGGTCACGTTGATCTTCGACGTGACGGTGGCCAGGTCGGCGATCTCCGCCTTCGGCGTGGCCGAGGCCTTGATCTCGGAAGCCGTCGCGGCAGCGCCGTGGGCGTGGTCCGCGCCGTGGGCGTGGTCGGCGTGGTCCGCGCCTTCGGCGTGGCTGTGGCCGTGCGCGGCGCCGTGCTGGCGGGCGAAGCCGTCAATGGTGTTGAACTGCTCGAAGAGCTTCCCGGTGTTGGCGTCCACCAGGTAGTTCATCTTGCGCGGATTGTCGGTGCCATCCACGTTGGTGACTTCCACCCGGTAGGCGGAGTGGTACTCACCGGAGATGTCCTTGTAGATGACGCGCTCGGAGTTCGGCTGGCGGTCCGGCTTGCCGTCGAACGCCTTCATCGCGATGTCCAGCGCCTGGCTGTGCGACACCTTGGGCTTCTCCTTGCCCAGGCCGGCCGGGATCTCAGACTGGTCGCCGGTGGTGCTCTTGACCTTGCCCTCGGCGTCGAGGTGCGTGACGACCTGCTCGCCGAAGACCTTCACGCCCTCGTGCTGGCGGTCCAGACGCACGTGCGTCATGCCCAGCGAGTCACGCTCCACGCTCTTCGGCGTGTACGCCGGGAACTGCACGCCGCCGATGATGCCGGGGTTGCGGATGGAGGTCTGGGTGGAGGGGGCCAGGTGCGCCAGCGACGTCTGGATGGCGGTCTGCGCCTCGCGGCTCTCCAGGGAGAGCCGGCCCACGGGAGGCGGCAGCGGCTTCAGCGTCTTCTCCGCGCGCGCCAGGTCCGACGTCTTGGCCGCGGGACCGAACCCGTCCTTGATGACGTTCGGGGCGATGGTCGCGGGCTTGGCGGCCGTCTTCGACTGAGCCTCGGAAGCAGCAGTGGAGCGAATCGTGGGCTTCGGACCTTCGGTGCGGCGAATCGTCATTGGGGGTCTCGAACTCAGTGCAAGGGGGTTGAAGAGTTATCGCCGCAGTGTGGTGCAGAGTTTCTTGCGATATTTTCGACGCAATAAGCCATTCTCGGAAGGCAAGTAAAACCTTGTCGAGATTCCGTTGAAATCAGGTTACGGGCGCGTAAACACGCCCATTTTTCACGGGTGGTGCGCTCGGTGCTGCTGCATGGAGTGGGGGGCGCGGCGAAACTCGGCAGAAATCAGCCGAAAAAAGAAACCTCGAGAAACCGCACATAGAGGTTGCAAGCCGCGTGAAACAGGGCGGCGCCGATGACGGTGCCGGTGCGCTCCCGCATCCACCCGAAGATCAGCGCTGGGAAGAACACGGACAGCCGCCACGCCTGGAAGATGGCCAGGTGGCCCAGGGCGAAGAGCAGCGCCGTCAGCCAGAAGGCGGGGCCCAGCCGGCCCCCCAGGAACTTACGGCCCTGGGGCCAGGCGTCGCGCAGCCGCGTCTGGAGGTAGCCCCGGTAGAAGAACTCCTCTGGCAGCGCGACGACGAAGAGCTGGTCGATGAACCACTCGCCGAAGCGCGGGGGCAGGCGGGGCTGGAAGCGGGCCTCGCCCATCAGCGGAGTGAGGTGCTTGGCCAGCGCCGGGGGCAGGTGGGGGAGCACCTCCACGAACGCGGCGAACCCCAGGAAGAAGAGAGGGCCCACCACCGCGGACAGCAGGAGGAACAGGCGCAGGTCCTCGCGCCACGCGCGCAGCGACAGGCCGTAGTCCCCGTAGTCCTCGTCCCGCCAGCGCATGGGGATGAGCGGCAGGTAGAGGAAGCCCACGGTCGCGACCAGCTTGGGGACGCTGGTGCCGCCCAACAGGAGGAACGCGGCGACGATGGACAGGAAGCCCACGGCCCACAAGCCCACCGTTTCCTGCACGGCGTTCGGTCGCCAGGGCGTCGTCACGGCCTGGGTCATGGCATGTCCACCGACGCCAGCTCCACCTTCACGGCGCTCAGCGGAAGCACCCGGCAGCCGCGACGGTGCTTCTTCACCACCACCGCCACCAGCCGCGCCTCCGCGTCGAAGACGGGGCTGCCCGCGGGCAGGGCCAGGGGGACGTCATAGAAGGGGGCCTGGGTCGCCCGGGCTCGCGCCGGCACGGGGCGCGCGGGCTGGCCCTTCTTGGCGGGGAGGACGCCCACCAGCCAGAGGCCCTCAAGGCTGTCGCCGTCCCGAAGCACCTTCACGGGCGCCGCCGGGTACGCGCCATCCGGAGCGGCGAGCACCGCAATCTGGAGGTCCTGGCTGGCCATCACCACGCGGGCGGGCAGCGTCTTTCCGTCGTGCTCCACCGTGGCGGCATTCAGGCCGGTGAAGCTGGCCCCCACTGGAGTGACGGAGGTGAGGACCTGCCCCGCGGACCCCACGAAGACGCCGGGCCCCGCGTTCCGAGGCCCCTTGACGTGCACCACCGAGCGCCCGTGTCGCTCCAGCACCCGTTGGAGGTCGGCGCGCGAGGGCTTGTCGGCCTCCGCCGCGGCGGAGGCGAAGGGGAGGAGGCAGAGGAGGAGCAGCGGCGGCAGGCGGGACATCGGCGGGTGCCGCAGCCTATCACCGGCGCTCGCGCAGCGCGGTGACGAAGCGGTCCGCCGGGAGCGTGTTGAGCACGTCCCGCTTCCGGGCCCAGCCCCGGCGCGCGGTGGCCACCGCGAAGGCCAGGTTCCTCAGGTCCTCCTTCTGGTGCGCGTCGCAGCTCACCACCAGGCGGACGCCCTGCTTCACGGCCTGCCGGACATATTCAGCCTTGATGTCCAGGCGCGCGGGCTTGCCATTGACCTCCACGGCCACGCCGCGTTCGGCGGCCCGCTCCAGGACCTCGTCCATGCGGACGGGGTAGGGCTCCCGGCTGTTGATGAGCCGGCCGGTGGGGTGCCCCAGAATCTGGAGGCAGGGGTTGTCCATCGCGGTCAGCAGCCGGCGCGTCATCTGGTCCTCGTCCATGCCGTGCCGGACGTGGATGGAGCCGATGACGACCTCGAGCTGCTCCAGGACGCTGTCGGCGTAGTCGAGCGCGCCGGACTCCAGGATGTCGACTTCGATGCCCTTGAGCAGCCGCACGCCGGAGACGGCCGCGTTGATGCGGTCGATCTCCTCCCACTGGCGCTTGAGGTCATCCACCTTCAAGCCGCCTGCGTAGATGGCTGCCTCGCTGTGCTCGGTGATGGTCAGGTACTTCAGGCCCAGCGCCCGCGCCGCGAGCGCCATCTCCTCCAGGCTGTTGCGCCCGTCGGACCAGGTGCTGTGCGCGTGGACCGCGCCCTGAACGTCCTCCAGCGTGAGCAGGTCCTGGGGAAGCTTTCCCGCGCGTGCGGCCTCCACCTCGCCGTTGTCCTCCCGCAGCTCGGGGGGCACGTACTGCATGTCCAGCAGGGCGTAGAGCCCGGACTCCTCCGTCACGGGCACCTTGGTGCCGTCGTCCCGGTGGACGCCCCATTCGGAAATCTTGAGGCCGCGCTCCTGCCCCAGGTTGCGCAGGCGGATGTGGTGCGCCTTGGAGCCGGTGAAGTGGTGCAGGGCGGTGGCGAAGTCCTCGTCGGGGAGCACGCGCAGGTCCACCTGGAGGTCTCCGGCCTCCAACCGCACGGAGCATTTGCTTTCGCCCTTGCCCAGCACCGTGGCCACGCCGGGGGCGTTCGCCAGGGCATCCAGCACCGGTTCAGCCTCCGGCGCGGAGGCGATGATGTCCACGTCCGCCACGGTCTCCGCCTGCCGGCGCACGCTGCCGCCCAGGCTGGCGCGCACCACGCCCGGCGCGGCCTTCACCCGCTCCAGCAGCGCCGTGGCCACCGGCAGCACCTCGCCCAGCAGCTTGCGCTCGCCGCGCGCGCGGCGGTACAGGGCGATGCCTTCCAGCATCTTCGCTTCGCTCTTCGCGCCGAAGCCGCGGACCTGCCGCACGCGGCCCTCACGGCAGGCCCGCTCCAGCTCCTCGATGTTGCTCACCTGGAGCTCACGCCAGAGCGTGGCCACCTTCTTCGGCCCCACGTCGGGCAGCTGCGTCAGCTCCAGCAGCCCGGGAGGAAACTGCGCCCGCAGCTCCTCCAGGTAGCCGAGCCGGCCGGTGGACACCAGCTCGGAGATCTTCTCGGCGAGCGCGCGGCCGATGCCTGGGAGGCTCTCCAGCCGGCCTTCCGCGACCAGGGGGCCCAGCTCCTGGGGCAGCCCGGCGATGCGGTCCGCCGCCATGTCATAGGCGCGGACGCGGAACCCGCTTTCGCCCTGGAGCTGGAGCAGGAGGGAGATGTCACGGAGGACCTGGGCGACGGTGGCCTTGTCGACAGCGGTGGGGATGGTCACGTCGGGAGTCACTGGGAGAAGGTAATGCCCGGGCATCGGGAGTGCAGCCAGTCCTGCGTTGTGGGAAAAGGGGCCGCGATGACGAAGATCAAGCTGGGACCGGCGGACTTCGCCGAGAGAGAAATGCGGGGCTACGAGGTCGGCAAGCGCAACGTGTGTATCGCGAAGATCCACGGGCGCTACAAGGGCCTGGATGACTGGTGCAACCACGCTGGATGTCTGCTGTCCGGCGGTCGCATCGAGGACAACATGGTCGTCTGCCCGTGTCATGAGGTCGGTTTCGACATGGACACCGGGCGCAACGCGACCTCGCCGGGGGTCTGTGACGACCAGCCGACGGTGCAGGTCGCGGTCGAAGACGGCACGCTCGTCATCGACTGGCCCGACACGCCCTGAAGTCCATCTCGCACTCCGGAGCACCTGTCATGGCACACGACCACGACCACGACCACGACCATGGGCCTCACGGGCACCATCACCATGACCACGGGCCTCATGGGCACCACGGTCATGACCACGACCACACGCATCATCACCACGACCACCATCATCACCACCCGCACGGCCACGACCACGGTCCGGCGGAGGAGCACAAGGCGCGAGCGCCGGTGCATGTCAGCGCCTTCATCGTGACGTGCTCGGACAGCCGCGATGCGGCGCGCGATGACAGTGGCCGGGTCCTGCGCGAGGGACTGGAGGCGGCGGGCCACGGCATTGCTGGCACCATCGTGGTGAAGGATGAGCCGGAAGCCATTCGCGGCGCGCTGGAAGCCGCGCGCGAGGCGGGGGCCCGGGCCGTGTTGTTCACCGGAGGCACCGGTATTGGCCGGCGCGACTGCACGGTGGAGACGCTGCGTCCGCTGTTCGAGAAGGAACTGCCAGGGTTTGGTGAACTCTTCCGGATGCTGTCCTACCGACAGGTGGGGAGCGCGGCGATGATGTCCCGCGCCACGGCGGGCACCTATCAGGGGATGATTCTCTTCGCGCTGCCAGGCTCGCCCAAGGCCGTACGGCTCGCGCTGGAGGCGCTCATCCTCCCTGAGCTGGGCCACGCCGTGCGTGAGCTGTCGCGTTAGCGTCCGCTCCGCGTTTGTCTCAAGCCATGAGAATGGCTGAGGCCGGCGTGTTTTGTCGCGAGCAGTGTCCCCTGTTTTCGCCGGAAGTGTAAGTTGACGGTGAAGGCAGGGACTTCTCTTCCTGCCATCTCAACCGCACGTCCCCGCCTGGCAGTGGAGAAACGTATGTCCATGAAGCGCCTCGCTTCAGTCCTCCTGGTGCTCTGTAGTGTCTCGGCGTTCGCGAAGGCGCCCCCGGCGAAGGCGCCGGACCGCGAGGTGTGGATCACCCTCGGTTCGGATGCCCTCGAACACGTCAACACCGCTTTCGCCAACGCCGGACATGCGGCGCCGTCGATGAGAGGGCAGAAGGCGGACGTCACCGCGCTGCGCGTGCGTGAGTCCCAGCTCAACCTCATCTCGCGGATGATGCACGAGAAGCTCAACCGCTGTGGTGGCTTCATCTACCACGACACCGAAGCGGCCGCGCTCGCCGCCCTGGACCCGTCGGTCGCGGCGAAGGCCGCCAAGGCCACCGCCGTCACGTACAGCCTCGACAACGCGTCGACAGTCAACGCGTTGCAAGCGGGGGTTCAGGAACTCTCCATCCGAGGGGTCATCGACCATCTGTCCAGCTATGCGACGCGTTACTACACGTCGACGACGGGCGTGGCGTCCGCCAACTGGCTGAAGGGCTACTGGGAGTCGCTGGTTCCTGCGACACGCTCCGACGTCACCGTCGAATTCTTCAACCACGCCTTGTGGGCGCAGCCTTCCGTCATCTTGACGATTACCGGCACCACCCTGTCGGAAGAGGTCGTCGTGCTCGGTGGCCACCTGGACTCCACCAGCAGCGGCAGCACGGCTCCCGGCGCGGACGACGATGCATCGGGAATCGCCACGCTCACCGAGGTGATTCGCGTGGCCATGCTCCAGAACTACCGCCCGGAGCGCACCGTGAAGTTCATGGCCTACGCGGCCGAGGAAGTGGGCCTGCGCGGCTCTTCGGCAATCGCCGCCAAGTACGCGGAGGATGGAGTCGACGTGGTGGGCGTGCTCCAGCTCGACATGACGAACTACAACCTGCGGTCGAACATCGACGTGGCCCTGGTGAGCGACCGGACGAACGCGGCGCAGAACACGTTCGTCACCAACCTCATGGACACGTATCAGCCCGAACTCGAATGGACCACGACGACGTGTGGCTACGCGTGCTCGGACCATGCGTCGTGGACGAGCGCGGGCTTCGCGGCCTCGATGCCCTTCGAGGCGCCGCTGAGCGCGTCCAACCCGTACATCCACTCCGTCAATGACACGCTCCACAACAGCGGGGGCGATGCCCGTCACGCGCTCAAGTTCGCGAAGCTGGCCGCCGCGTATGTGGCGGAGCTGGCGAAGGGTGGGGTGACGATTGACGAGACGCCGCCGGAGGTCGCCATCACCGCCCCGGCCGCCGGCAGCACGGTGACTGGAATTACGACGGTCACCGCCTCGGCCACGGATGCTTCCGGTGTGAACCGCGTGGAGTTCTTCGTGGACGGTGAACTGAAGGCGACGGACACCACGGCGCCTTACGCGTTCGACTGGGACACGGCCGCGGTGCCCAATGGCAGCCACACCGTGACGGCGCGGGCGGTCGACCTCGTGGGCGTCGCGGCGACCAGCGGCGGGGTGTCCGTGACGGTGAGCAATGCGACCAGTACGGCTGGATTCGATTCAGTCCTGGGGGCGCCGCGGTGTGCCTCGGCATCCAACGCGTGTGATTCCGGCACGCTGCTCAATGGCCGCGGCGGCTACGTCGGGCCCGAGATGAACGCGCCGAACACCATCAAGAACTCCTGCAAGGACGGCTTGTCGGGTGTGCACCTGGTTGACCAGTCGAATGAGCGCATCGTGGTGTCCTCGCTGGACGGGACGAACTTCGCGCCGGGCAAGCTGGTGCGCGTCGATGCAACGGTCTTCGCCTACAACAAGCTCAACGACAAGCTGGACCTGTTCTACGCGGCCGACGCCAACAACCCTGTCTGGCAGCTCATCACCACGATGCCCGTTCCGTCCAAGGGCCTCCACACGCTGTCCGCCACCTACACGCTGCCGGAGGGCAGCGCCGCCCAGGCCGTGCGAGCGGTCTTCCGCAACCGCGGGAGCACGGCACCTTGCGTGGAGGGCAACTACAACGACCACGACGACCTCATCTTCGCCGCGCAGCCGTCCGCGTTGCTGCGCTGACGCTCTTGGTGCATCGGGTCCCCAGGCTTCGTCGCTGTCTGGGCCTGGGGACCTCTGACGGAGCGCGCACCTTGAGTCGCCCCACGCGCGTCGATAGGGTGCGCGCATGCGAACGGTGGATGAGTGGAAGGCGGTACTGCGCGCCGCATTGAAGGAGGCCATGCGCTCGCGGAGCTCGCAGGCTTCAGCGGTGCTTCGCGAGCTGCTCGCGGCCATCGACAACGCGGAAGCACCGGACATGCGCGTGGCGCCCACCGCCGTGGGTGACGTGTTCGCCGGAAGCGCTGGTGGGCTGGGGCATGGCGAAGTGTCCCGGCTGGCCTTGACTCCGGAGGCCGTGCAGGCCGTCATCGACCGCGAGCTTCAAGAGCGGCGCGACGCGGTGGCCCTCTACGAGAAGCTCGGCAAGCAGGACGAGGCGAGTGCCGTGAAGGCCCAGCTGGATGTGCTCCTGGCGCTATGAGGCGCGAAGGCGCACGAATGCCCGCGGCGAGCATCGGGAAGACGGGCGGGCCGCATGCCGTTCCTGGACTCTGTGGGACTGCCTGACGTGACACCGCGCTCGAAGAGACGCACTGCCCTGGTTGCTGGACTCTCGCCCCGAGCCGCCGAGCACCTCCGGCCACGGCTGGAGGCCGTGCTGACGTCCACCGACGCGCGCGCCCGCATCGCCTTCGATCCGGTGGAGTTCCCGCACCGCTACCAGGACCCCCGAGACATCGAGGTCAGCGCGCTGCTGGCGGCCGGGTTGGCGTACGGCCGCGCGGACCTGTTCCGTCCCAAGGTGGATGCGCTGCTGCGCCGCATGGGGCCGTCTCCCGCCGCCTTCGTCACGGCGCTCGACGTGCGAGGCGCGCGGGCGCTGCTCGAAGGCTTCGTGTACCGCTTCAACGTGGGCACGGACGTGGCGGTGCTCCTGCTGGGCATGGGGCGTGTGCTGCGGGAGCAGGGCAGCCTGGAGGCGCTGTTCCTCCAGGGGCTCCAGGCGCGTGACACCCTGCACGGCGCGTTGGACCACTTCACGACGGGCCTGCGTGCCATCCCCATGGACGCCTTGCGAAAGGCCCTGGGGCCGGAGCGCGGCCTGCATCACCTGCTGCCCTCGCCGCTGGGTGGGGGAGCGGCCAAGCGGCTCAATCTCTACCTCAGATGGATGGTGCGGGGCCCGGACACCGTGGACTTCGGCATCTGGAAGCGCGTGCCACCTTCCGCGCTCCTGATTCCTTTGGACACCCACATTGGTCGCATCTCGCGGCACCTGGGACTGACTCACCGCAATGATTTGACGTGGCGCACGGCGGAGGAGGTGACAGCCGCGTTGCGCGTGTTGGACCCGGCCGACCCTGTCCGTTACGACTTCGCACTGTGCCACTACGGCATGAGTGGGGCCTGCCCCGCCCAACCCGTACCGGAGAATTGCGGTCGCTGTCCGCTCTTGCCGGTGTGCGCCGTGGGGCCACAGGTGGTGGCGACGGCGACCCGCCGGGTCCAAGGAGCCACCGCTCGGAAGCGCAGGGAACTGTCGGCGACGCGACGACGTTGACCGTGGAGCGCCCGGGCGCTGCAATGGGCAGGTGGCTTCGGCTCCTGCGCGCGGAACCCGGGGCTCATGGGGCCGGAGGATTGACGCCGTGTTTGTGACGCTGGTGGCATTACCTCCCGAGGTGTCGGAGGAGGTCGAGCGAGGGATTCTCGAGTCCGACGCGGGGCGGAACTGCCAGATCTTGCGTGTGCCCCTGGCGGGTACCTTGCCCGGGGCCATCTCCGAGGGACTCATCATCCTGTGGGACGACGGCGGCCCGCTGTCGGAGCTGTGCACGAGCTGTCAGCGATTGAATGCCCTGCGCGGCGTACCCCGCACGCATCTGGTCGTGCTCACGGGCCGCGCGCCTGTTGAAGCCGACGCCCTGGCCGCAGCCGGTGCCGATGAGTGTCTGCCCGCGCCCGGGACACACTGGGGCGTGCGGCTCGCGAGCTTGCGCCGGCGCCTGTCGGCGCTGTCGGATGGGGATGCCCTGCCCACGCCGAGCCTGCTCGAAGCCTCGGACCGCGCGCGGCTGGAGTCGCAGTGGGTGCTGGCGGATCGGATGGCGTCGATTGGCACGCTCGCCGCGGGCGTCGCGCACGAAATCAACAACCCCCTGTCCTACGTCAGCTCCAATCTCTCGTACCTGCGCGAGCTGCTCGCCCAGCCGGAGCTGTCCCACGACCAGCTCATGGAGCTGCGTGAGGTGGTGGCCGAAGCGCAGGAGGGCGCTGGACGCGTCAGCGCGATTGTCCGTGACCTGCGCACCTTCTCCCGCGCGGATGAAGAGCTGCATGGTCCGGTGGACATGGTGCACGTGGTGGACGGCGCGCTGCGGCTGCTCCGCAACCAGATTGGGTTGGTCGCCCGGTTGACGTGCACGTTGGAGCCGGTGCTGCCCGTTCATGGCAACGAAGGGCGCCTCACCCAGATTGTCGTGAACCTGCTGTTGAACGCGCTCCAGGCGCTGCCGGACCGTGCGCCCGAGGAGAACCGGGTGCGGGTGTCCCTGCGCGCCAGCAGCAGCCGGCACGTGGAGCTGGAGGTCTCCGACAACGGACACGGCATGGCGCCGGACGTGCAACGCCGCATCTTCGACCCGTTCTTCTCCACCCGTCCTGTCGGAGAGGGCACGGGGCTGGGGCTGTCCATCAGCCTGACGCTGGTGCAGGCCATGGGTGGACGCATCGAGGTCTCCAGCGCGCCCGGCTGGGGCAGCACCTTCCGCATCGTCCTGCCCGCGCAGTCCGCGGGCTGGACGGATGGCGCGGAGCAGACGCAGGTTGTGGAGCCGGCGCCCGCTCGCATCCGTCGACGTCTGCTGCTCATCGATGACGAGCCCTCCGTGGGCAACTCGGTGAGCCGGCTGGTGCGTGACGTGTATGAGATTCACGTCGTCCAGGACGCGCGCGAGGCCCTGCGCTTGCTCTCGATGGGAGAGCGATTCGATGCCATCCTGTGCGACGTGATGATGCCGGGCATGAGCGGGCTGGACTTCGTGGTGGAGCTGGAGCGGCTGGCGCCGGACCTCGCGCTGCGCACTGGGCTGATGACGGGGGGCGCCTTCACCGCGCAGGCGCGTGAGTTCGTGGGCCGCCGCACGCGCGGGCTGCTGGAGAAGCCCTTCGAGCGCGAGCGCCTGTGCACCTTCGTGGAGCACCTCTTCCAATGATTCGGGTGGTGCGGCGGAGTCTGGCGGCGACGCTGATGGCGCTGCTGGCCGCGGGCTTGTTCGTGGTGCCGGGGTGGCTGCAGGGCTTGTCGCTGGTGGTGCGCGCGGCGGGCATGCAGGGCCGCGTGGAGACGGCGCTCGCGGACTGGCGCACCGGGCCCTTCGAGGTGAGTGACGTGCAGGTGCCCACGCGTCACGGCCCGGTGCGTGCCCGGTTGTTCCGGCCGGTGACGCAGCGCGGACGCACGGTGGTGCTGACCTCGGGCGTCCACGCGGATGGCATCGACGAGCCTCGGCTCGTGAAGCTGGCGGAGGACCTGGCCATGGGCGGCCAGGCGGTGCTCACCCCGGAGCCGCCGGACCTGCTGCGCTACGAAATCACGCCGCGCCTGCCGGACATCATCGAGGACGCCGCCGTGTGGGCCGCGTCGCAAGCGGACCTGGCGCCCGACGGCAAGGTGAACCTGTTCGGCATCAGCTTCTCCGGCGGCCTGTCGGTGGTGGCGGCAGGACGGCCCGCCTTGCAGGACCGGGTGGCGGCCACGCTTTCCTTTGGCGGCCATGGGGACTTGCCGCGCGTGCTCACCTTCCTGTGCTCGGGCGAGCTGCCGGATGGAAGTCACCTGGCCCCGCATGACTATGGCGTGGTCATCATCCTGCTCAACGTGGCGGAGAAGCTGGTTCCTCCCGAACAGGTGGAGCCCCTGCGCGCGGGCATCCGGACCTTCCTGCGCGCATCCCATCAAGCCATGGTGGATGGCCGCCTCGCGGCGGAGACGTTCGCCAAGGCGCGTGACCTCCAGGCGGGGCTGCCGGAGCCTGCGGCCACGTTGATGGGCTACGTGAACACGCGCGACGTGGCGGCGCTGGGCCCACGCTTGCTGCCCTTCGTGAAGACGTTCGCCGCGGACCCGGCGCTGTCGCCGGAGCGCTCGCCGCCGTCCACCGCGCCCGTCTTCCTGCTGCATGGCGCGGGGGACACGGTGATTCCCGCCATGGAGTCCAGCCGGCTGGCCGCGGCTCTGCGTCCCCACACCGAGGTCCACGCGCTGGCCACGCCGCTCATCACCCACGCGGAGATGGACGGGCCACAGGCACTGATGGACGTGTTGCGGCTGGTACGCTTCTGGGCGGACCTGCTCGACGCCTGAGCGGCGCCGGCCTCCGCTTCGCGAGGCGATGCTCGCGGCGGTGCGCCTCCCTATACCTTCTTGGCCCTGGGCGCGCGTCTGGGCTTGGGAGCAGCACGTGGGGCCGGAGCTGCCGGTTCGGCCGAGGCACCTCGAGCCGGAGCCGCCACGGGCGCCTGAGCCGCCGAGAGCTGCTGTCGCGCACGGGAGCTGAAGTTGGGGTTGGTCGTCCACCAGTCCAGGCCCATCTCCTGCGCCCGCTCCACCGAGCAGATGATGAGTCGGATCTGAATGGTCAGCAGCTCGACGTTCGTCAGATTGATCTTGATGTCCCCGGTGATGACGATGCCCTTGTCCAGCACCCGCTCGAGGATGTCGGCCACGGAGCTGCTGCGGGTCGAGGTGGGCGGGTAGTGTCGCTGAGGGGGCGGCGTCACGCGATCGTCGATTTGGGCCATGGCTCCTCGCTCTCTGTCCGCTGCTCGGCCAGCCTCACAGCGTCGTGCCCAGCGGCCCGAGGTCCAGATTCAGGTCCTCGTCCGTCAGGTGGAATTGCTTCTTCAAGTCATCCATCTGCTCCTGCAGGCGTAGGAAGGTGACGCCCAGCCTTTCAATCTGCTCCTCGCTCAGTGAGCCGCCGTCAATCCGTCGCAGCGCCTGCCTCTCCAGCAACTGGCGGATGAGCTCGACGACGGCGAGCACCAGCCGCACCAGCCCGGCCTGGACGTTCTCCTCGTCCAGTTCCAGCTTGGGCGGCTTCGTCGGCTCCAACGCTCGCGCGAGCTCCTCCACCGCCTGTGGTGCGCCCTCGACTGCCATGGTTCACCCGTCTCCCATCCCGCGCGTGGGCGGGTCCTCCTCCCGCCTCACTGCAAGCGTTGCGGATGTTCGGGAAGGGTGCCCACCTCCAGCGCCGTCTCCACCGAGGTCAACAGCAGCCGCAGGCCCAGGTAGATGAGGTCCACGTCGGCCACCGAAATCACCAGGTCACCGCTGATGACCACGCCCTTGTTGAGCACCCGGTCCAGCAACTCCAACACCGAGGCGCGCTCCTGCTGTGCCTCGGGTGTCGTCGCCTGCCCGTTCATCTGTTCTCATCTCCAGGGCCTGTTTCAGGAGTCGCAGGCCCTGCCTCCTTTTGCGCTGCCTTCAACGCGTCCAGGCGGTCGAGCAGTTGCGACTCCTGCTCGTCGAACTGCTCCTCCGTGATCTCGCCGCGCTCGAGCTCCTGGTACAGGTCGCTCAGGCGGGTGCGGAGGTCGGTCTGCTCCTGGGCCTGTTCGTCCTGCACGGCCTTGTGCACCGAGCGGAAGATCCACGCGATGCTCCGGACAGGGGCCATCAGGATGTCATCCAGGACAATCACGGCGCCCCCTGCGCTGCCTCCTCCACCTGCTCGAAGTGGATTCGCAGCTGGGTGAAGTGGTACGGCGGCCAGGGGCCGGTCACGTCCACCTGGAAGTTCTCGGGCAGCGTCGCGCCCAGCTTCTTCACGGCCGCGTTGAAGGCGCCGACCTTCTTTCGTGGCACCAGCGCGGCCAGATTCACCACCTCCGACTCATTGCGCGGCTCGTTGAGCACGGTCTGGCTGGCCACGGACTCGATTCCATCGAGCACCTTGTCGGCGGTCGCCTCACGGAAGCCGTTGAGCAGGTCGACGAAGTACTTCCCCAGCTCGATCTTCTCTTCGCGCGACGGTTCCCCCTCGCGGTAGAGGTCGTCCCGCATCGCCGTGAGCTCGGGGAAGGCGTTGACGTAGTACCCGAACGCATCGGGGTCGCTCAGCCGGATCCGAAGGCCCAGCTCCACGTTCCCTTTCACCTCACGGAGCTGCGTGAGGAAGTCGTTCGCGTGCTCGGCCAGCAGATTCCGGACCTCCCGCTCGCTGCCGGCAATGATGCCGAACGCGACCGGCAGCATGGGCGCCTGGTCCATCACCTGGCCCAGCACTGCACTGTGGGTGCTGAGGAGTTTGCGCTCCGGCCGAAGCGTCTGCTGCTCGATATTGCTGACGATGGCCGCCAGCTTTCCGGACGTCACCGGGTGCACGTCCGCACCCTGGATGCCGGGCGTGTCGAGGTTCAGCGAGTCGACCACCTCTATCGGAACCACCGCGTACAGGTAGCGCCCCTCCGGGGTGGACTTCTCGTGTCGAGTCTTGGCGCGTGGCATGACGTTGTCCTTTCCCGTTCAGGTGGAGCTTCAGACCGCGGCAGGCGCAGCCGCAGCGGCGGTGAGGCCGATGGCGTCGGCGTACTTGAGGTAGGTCTCGACCGAAGCGATCACGACGCGTGCCTCGATAGAGAGCACCTCGATGCCGACCAGCGAGACCTTCACCCAGGCATCGACCACGATTCCCTTGTCCAGGATCCGGTCGATGACGTCGCCCAACGAGGACGTCCCGGTAGAAGTTGAGACATTTGCCATGACGTATTCATCCTTTCTCTTGGAGGTGCTCCAGGTCGGCGAGGGCCGCGAGGGCAGGCTTTGCCAGGTCTGCCACGAAGCCGTAGGGGGGCCACGGGCCGCTGCACATCACCTTGCCGGGGCCGTCTTGCTGGAAGCGAAGGAAGGCCCGCCGGAACTCGGCGAGCTTGGGGCGCTCCACCAGGAAGGCCATGGAGAGCAGTTGCCCGTCTGGGCGAGCGGCATGGTCCCAGGTGCAGCGGACGAACAGCCCGGAGAAGGCCGCCTGCGCCCGCTCCGCCATGCGCCGGGCCGCGCGGTCCACACGTGTCTGCTGCGCGTAGAAGCGACGCCGGTTGTCCAGGTAGGCCCGTCCGCGGGTCTGGGCGTCGGCCTCGGTGGGCGCCCCTGTCTGCTCCGGGGGCTCGGCCACATCCGACTCCTGGAACAGGATGCGCAGACCCATCTCCTCACAGCCCTCCACCTGGGCCAGCGCGTCCGAGAACTGCTGCTCGTAGCGGTGCAGGAACTCCACCACCTGTTCGGGGTGATGGACGAAGCAGCCGTAGCGCATGGGCAACACCGCCAGTCGTCGGTGCAGCTGCTCGACCACCCGGGCGTACTCCAGCGCCTGCTCGATGCCGGCCGAGGAGGCCAGCTCCTCCGCCACCGGCGAGATGGCCGCAGCCAGGTTGCCGTGCTTCACCGCCATCAGCGGCGCCTGGTTCAGCCCCGGCGGCAGCGCCTCCTTCGTAGCCTGTCGCGCGTCCAGGATGCCGTACACGATTGACTTCACGGCCGCTCCTCCAGGCTGGGGCAGAAGCTGTAGGGAGGCCAGGGGCCAGTCGCCTCCACCGTCAACCCTTGCGGCTGGTACCGGGCCGCGAGCTGCTGCACGCGCTGGGTGAACCGCTGCACCTGCCCGGCGTGCACCAGGAACGCGGAGTTCAGCACCATGTCGTCCTGCCGGCCGGAGAGCCCGTGATCCGCCAGGCGCAGCGGTTTCACCGAGATCGCCCCCGGGGCGAGCTCCTCGCGGATGTGGGCCGCCAGGCTCTGTCCCTCGTTGCGGCTGCGCACGTCGAGCTCGCGCTGCATCTTCTTCTCGTGGAAGTAGCGCGCGCCGGGAGACTCAGGGAGGTGCTGGAGGCGCTGGCGGAACTCGGGCGCTCGCTCCAGATGCGCGCGCAGGCGCTGGGCGTTGGCGTAGACCTTGACTGCCCATTCCTCCTTGTCGGCGATGTCGTCGAGGAAGCTGGAGATCTCCTGCCGGTGGGCGTCGACCGCCTTGGACAGCGCTCGCGGTGAGGAGAAGATCGCCCCGAAGCTCACCGGAAGCACCGGCGAGGACTGCATCACCTCCTCGAGCACGCCCTCGTGCCTGACGGCCCGGGGGGCCACCCACTCCAGGTCCTGGGTGTGGTCCGCACCCTCTGGCCCCAGGAACTCCTCCATCGAGAGAGGACTGTAGATGGCGGCAAGGTTCCCCAGCTTCAGCGCCCGCACGTCGGCGGCGCCGCTGACACCGGGAACGGAGAAGCGCTCCACCGCCCCTGCGCGCGTGAAGCCATAGACGTACAGGGCCTGCTGGCCCTTGCGGCGCCCCTGCACACGGGGATTGCTGTGGGCTCTCATGGCCGGCGTGCCTCCTTGTGCCCACGGATTGCCTTGAGCAGGCTCTCGGATGTGATGACGAGGCGCTTTCCCTTGCCGCTGATGACGTGACGCACGGCTTCCCAGGCGGCCTGGTTGCACACGGCCTGGATGTCGGCGCCGGAGAAGGACTCGCTGCGTGTAGCGAGCACGCCCAGGTCGAGATCCTTCTCCACGGGCTTGTCGCGCAGGTGGACCTGGAAGATGTCGCGCCGCGCCTCGCGGTCCGGCAGCGGCACGTCGACGAGCAGGTCGAAGCGTCCCGGGCGCAGCAGCGCAGGGTCGAGCAGGTCCGCGCGGTTGGTGGCCGCGAGCACCAGCACGCCGGTCAGCTCCTCGATGCCATCCATCTCGGCCAGGAACTGGCTGACGACCCTCTCTGTGACGCGCTCGTCCATCCCCCCGGCGGAGCGCGTCGGCACGAGCGAGTCGATCTCATCGAAGAAGACGATGCAGGGGGCCGCCTGACGGGCCTTCTGGAAGGTCTCGCGCACCCCCCTCTCGGACTCCCCCACGAACTTGCTGAGCAGCGCCGGGCCCTTGACCGAGATGAAGTTGACCTGGCTCTCGTGGGCGGCGGCCTTGGCCATCAGCGTCTTGCCGCAGCCGGGAGGGCCGCTCAGCAGCACGCCCTTGGGAGGGCGGACCTTGGCCCGCGCGAACTCCTCGGGATACCGGAGCGGCCACTCCACCGCCTCGATGAGCCGCTGCTTGAGCTGCCCCAGTCCGCCCACGTCCTTCCAACCCACGTCCGGGGTCTCCACGAACACCTCGCGGATCGCCGATGGCCCCACCTCGTGCAGCGCCGCCTGGAAGTCGGCCATCATCACCTGGACCTGCATCAGCTCGTCGTAGGGAATCTCGGCCGAGGCGAAGTCGATGTGGGGAATCAGCCGGCGCAGGCAGAGCATCGCCGCCTCGCGGCACAGGGCCTGGAGGTCTGCACCTACGAAGCCATGCGTCACGGCCGCTAGATGGTCCAGGTCCACGTCCTCTGCCAGCGGCATGCCCCGGCTGTGGATGGCGAGGATCTCCTTGCGCGCCGTACGGTCGGGGATGGAGATGGCGATCTCACGGTCGAACCGCCCCGGGCGACGCAGCGCCGGGTCCAGCACGTTGGGGATGTTGGTGGCAGCCAGCACGATGACGTGCCGGCGTTGGGCCAGGCCGTCCATCAGCGACAGCAGCTGCGCCACCACGCGCTTCTCCACCTCGCCCTGCACGTTCTCGCGCCGGGGAGCGATGGCGTCTATCTCGTCCACGAAGATGATGGCCGGGGCCCTGCGCTGGGCCTCGTCGAAGATCTGCCGGAGGTGGGCCTCACTCTCTCCGTAGAACTTGTGCATGATCTCCGGGCCGGTGATGGTGAAGAACGCCGCCGCCGTCTCGTGGGCCACCGCCCGGGCGATCAGCGTCTTGCCGCAGCCCGGCGGGCCATACAGCAGCACCCCCTTGGGGGCGTCGATCCCGAGCCGCTCGAACACCTCCGGATACCGCAGCGGCAGCTCCACGATCTCGCGGATGCGGCCCAGCTCCCGCTTCAGCCCACCCACGTCCTCGTAGCTGACGGCGCGCGCCCGCTCGTGCGCCACCTTCTCCTTCTCCGGCGCCTTGGCGACCTCCAGCAGGGTGTTGGGGTGAATCACCACCGCCCCCACAGGAGCGGTCTCGACGACGCGGAAGTCGGCCGTGCGGCTGCCGAACAGCAGCGCCCGGACCCGGTCTCCCTTCACCACCGGCAGTCCGTCCAGCAGCGTGCCGATGTAGGCCAGGTCACGCTGCGCGGGGGTGAACTCCAGGGGCGCCAGCACGACCTTCTCGGCGTGTCGGGCGGGGGCCAGGGTCAGCTTCACCGGTTCGTCCAACTGCACCCCGGTGTTGGCCCGGGTCACACCGTCAATCTGGAGGATTCCGCGCCCCCGGGCGTCCGGGTACGAGGGCATCACCTTGGCCGCGCTGCGGCGCTTGCCGGACAGCGTGACGATGTCGCCGACATGCGCCCCCAGCCGCTTCATGTCGGCGGGGTCCATGCGGGCGAGGCCACGGCCCAGGTCCTTGCCGAGGGACTCGGCGGCGCGCAGCGTCCGCGTATGTTCCCGTGTCGCGACGGTCACGAGCGGCGCTCCTCCTGGGCGGTGAGGCGGATCTCGAGGACGCCGTTGCGGCAGCGGGTGTGCATCTGCCGGCGGGTGAAGCGCCTGGGGAGCAGGACCTCCTTGTGGTACTTGAGCGCCTCGTGCTCGGCATGCAGGGTCAGGATGTCTTCGCGGAGCTCCAGCGTGATGTCCTTGCGGTCGACACCCGGCAGCTCGGCCACCACCAGCACGTCCGGCCCCTCTTCGAAGACATCCACCAGGGGCTCGCGGATGGGGTGGACGACCGCCTTGCCGGTCTGGTGATCCTGGCGGATGTTCCCGAAGGGCTCCACGCGCGGAATGCCGCTCGGTTGACCGGGTGTGCCTCCTCCGATCCGCACGTTGAAGCCATAGACGCCCCTGAGCCCCTTGTCGGAGGCTCCAATCTCTCCGGAGCGTTGGAGCTGTTCGCCCTTCTCCGCGAGCTCCGCCAGTTTCGTGACGAGGGTGGTGATTCCTTCGAGGAACCCTCCACCGCTGATGCCAGTCTTCTCTGCCATTGCTCCACCTGTCGTGATTCAAAGCTCTGGCGTCCCCCCCTCCATGCCCAGCGGCAAGACGCGAAGGAGGGGATTCCGCCCGCCCCATGACCGGCGAGGAGCGGCACGGATAGGGGCCGGCTGGTGATGCCTGGTGGTGGATATCGGCGCATCGCCTGAGGGGGCTCGTCAGTCATGGCGTCCCCCCTGCCCATCGCCCGGGAGGTGGCAGATCGACCTGGCAGGGGCGGGAGGGGCGGGGCCGCCTCACCTCCCTGAACTTCGCCGCCTGTCGTGTCTACGTTCTCCTCGGACAACGCATGCGCGTCCGGCACGCGTGTGCGTCAGCGGTGTGAGCACCCATGGCCTCGGTCAAAGGAATTGCGAACGGGGGGAACACGCGCAAGCGCGTCCAGCAAGAGACGCTCCCCCAGGATGTACAGGCGCAGGAATTGGAACGCTTCCACGCGCAGCGCGAGGCGCTCATCGCCAACGTTGCGCAGTCCGGAGCGAGGCTCCTCACGGTCGCGGCCAGGCGGTTGCCGACCGTGCTGACGCGGCCCGTGCTCGAGGGGGGAAGCCGCATTCTCCAGGACACCACCCTCTACCTCCAGGAAGCGTCGATGGAGGAGTGGCTCCGCGCCGCGCAAAAAAAGCTGAAGGCGAGTCCGGGGAGCTCCATCCTCGGGCTGCTGGGCATTGGACTGCTCGCTGGGCGGCTGCTCCGTAAGGTGGCGGAGAAGGGGGGAGCCGAGTCCTTCCAAGACCGATTGCGCGAAAGCATGTTCCTGGCGACCCATGGTGGAGTGGGGCGGCCCCCAGCCGCCGCACGTCAGCGGTTGCTCAGGGGTGGCGCGGGTGGAGCGCCGACGCAAGGAGGCGTGGCCGAGGGCTTCAAGGAGCGATTGCGCGAAGGCATGTCCATGGCGACTCATGGTGGTGGAGTGGGTCGGCCCCCGGCCGCGACGCGCCTGCGCCTGCAGAAGGCTGGAGGGCCGAAGCAGGGGGCGGGGGCGCCACGCAAGCGCGAAGTGAAGGAGCGAGCGCCGCGCGAGCCCGCGGTGAGGGCGAAGGAAGTGGCGCGAGACGTCGCCGAGGGCGCCCGGGACGCAACACGCGCCTTCGACGAGGTCACCAAGAGCGCCCAGGGTGCAACACGCGCGTTCGCAGAGGCGACCCGGGGCGCAGCGCGCAAGGGCGGTGAGGCTGCGAGCGGCGCGCGCAAGGCGATGAAGGACACAAAGCGCGAGGTCGCTCGAGGGGTAGCGAAACCAGGGGGGAAGAAGTCGCCGGCCAGCACCGAGGCCACGTCCACGAAGGCGCCCTCACAAGCGCCGAGCGGCTACCTCGGGATGGGGGCCTTCCCCGTCCGGCTGCCGGAGAAGCTCGCGAAGACCCATGGCACCCAGAGCGGCCTCAAGGTCGCGAGCGTGGAGCCGGATGGCCCGGCCGAGGAGGCGGGGCTGCATCCGGGTGACACGCTGCTCACGCTCGAGGGGCAGCCATTGCGAGAGGTGGATGACCTGGTCGCGCAACTGCCTCCGGAACGTGTGGGCCAGACCGTGCACGCCAAGGTGCTGCGCGCCGGGGCTGCCAGGGACATCGACCTCACCGTTGGCGCGCACCCCTGAGCCGGAGGAGGACCTGCGGCGCGAGGAGGATGTGCGGGGCCTGGGCGCTCCCTGCGACCCCTTTCAAGCCACCTCCGAAGTGCTTGCCTGACGGTGGACATCTCCCAGCCGAGGAGGCTCGGGACGTGTCGATGTGTTTCGAGGCTCCGGATGGAGGAACTCCAGGGCATAGACTGGTGCCCGTTGTCCTCGCATCCTTCGAAGGGGCCCTCGCGCGTGCGTCCATTCTTCATCGTCCTTGGTTGTTCCTTCGTCCTCGGGTGCGCGTCCACGCCGAAGCCCGTCCCAGCAGCGCCAATCGAAGCCACCGAGACGTCCCAGGCGGAGCACGAGACACCGGCGTACCTCTCGCCGTCCGAAATCGTGAAGGTGCTGGAGGACTCCAAGGTCGCCTATCGGATCGAGGGCAAGGACTCACCCCCGGGCGGGTGGGGCGACCAGTTGTGGCCTCAGCGCGTGGCCCTGATTGACGTCCCCCAGGTGAAGGTGGAGGACGGCCGCCGCACCATCCGCGAGTGGCCCACGCCCGCCGGGATGAAAGCCCTGCTCGATGAGGCCGAGCCCCACTTCCAGGCGAAGCGCTACGACGAGGCCGCGAAGCTGTACGCCCAGGCCACGGACCTGTGTCCCGAGTGCTACGTGGCGTGGGTCTTCCGGGGTGACGCGGACTACTTCGCCGGAGACGCGGCCACCGCGCTGGAGCACTACAGCCGTGCCACCACCCTCAACCCCTATGACCACCGTGCCTGGTTCTTCAAGGGCAATGCCCTGGCGAAGCTGGGGCGCTTCGAGGAGGCGCTGGATGCCTGGGCGCAGTGCCTGGCGCTGAGCCCGCGCTACCCCGTCATCCGCCAGTTCTTCCGCACCAACGCCCACCTGGGGTTGGTCATCCGCAGTGACACCATTGTTCCGCGCGGGTACGCCGAGCGCGACGCGGAGGGTGTCTCCATCCAGTTCGACCCCAACCACGACCCTGCCTGGCTGGCGTTCGCCAACTGCAAGGCCCTGTGGCTGGGTGAGCCGTCACACCGGAAGAAGATGACGGGCTCCACCGAGGAGCAGTTCACCTCCGTGGAGGAGATGGAGTGCCTGGCATCGGCGCTGGCCGTCCATGAGAGCCAGAAGGCGGAGGGCAAGACGGATGCCTCGGACCCCACGCTGGACCGCCTCTTCGCCATCGCCCAGGAGGGGCTGCTGCTGGAGGCGGTGTTGTTCGAGGTGGGCGCGCGCGTCCACCCTCAAATCGCGCTCACCCTGGAGGATGAGCTCCGCCAGCGCATCAAGAAGTACGTCCTGACGCACGTCCTGGTACCGGCGGGAGGCCACGGGGGCTGAGCGCCCTAGACCAAGGATCGTGATTCTCGAACGGCCTCAGGGTGTGCGCCTGAGGTCGACTCGTCGCAAGGATGGACTAGCGGAGCGCTGGGCATTGCGAGCGGAGAAGTAGGGATGCACTCGGATCATGAGCTGATCCAGCTGGTCCTCGCCGCGCTCGACATGGCGCTCGCGGGGCGGGCGGCCCCTGCGGTGTACCACTTGCGTTACGCGACGGAGGCGTTGAAGCGAGGAGTATCGCGAGTGACGGCGGCGGCGCGGTTGGGGATTGGCGCCGACGGGCTGGCGGGTGGAGGGGCCGACCGCGTGGCCGGTAGCCACTGGCCGAGGTCTTGTGGGAATGAAGGCAAACCGCTGGCTGGTGTTATGGGCCTTGTGTGTCGTGGCTTGTAGCAGTGGAGACATCGACAAGCCGCCTAACCTCCCGCCAGTCACTGTGGATGCCGGAACGGACGCGGGGCAGCCCCTGCCCGACGCGGGGCCCGGCTCCCAGTGCCTCGGCGAAGGCACGGCGTGCAGCCGGGACTCGGGCGCCCAGTGCTGTACCGGCCTCTGCTCTGATACGGGCGTCTGTCCTGCTCCTGGTGCCCAGTGCACCGCCGCGGGTGAGACCTGCACCAGCGGCATTGAGTGCTGCACGAACAGCTGCCTGGACGGCAAGTGCTCCACGCTGCAGTGCCTGGACGTGGGCAGCATGTGCGCCAGCGCGGAGGCGTGCTGCACGAAGCTCTGCGGAGCGGACGGCAAGTGCGAGGCGCTGCCTTCCACCAGCACCGACAGTTGCAAGGTGCCGGGCCAGGCCTGCACCGGCGCGGGGGACTGCTGCTCCAACAACTGCCAGGGGGGGATCTGCAAGCCGGCGTACTCGTGCCAAGCCAATGGCGATCTGTGCATGAAGGGCGCGGACTGCTGCGGAGGTGTGTGCACGCAGGAGAACACGGGCACCCCGGGCCGCTGCGTGGCGGTCAGCGGTGGCGGCGCGGGCAGTTGCCTCCAGGACGGCAACCCGTGCTCGGGCTCCAGCAACTGCTGTTCGCGCACGTGCGTGGACCTGGGCTACGGGACCACCGTGTGCCAGCCGGTGGGCGGCTGCCGTCCCACGG
Source organism: Myxococcus sp. AB056 (assembly GCF_006547365.1). Lineage (NCBI taxonomy): Bacteria > Pseudomonadati > Myxococcota > Myxococcia > Myxococcales > Myxococcaceae > Myxococcus > Myxococcus sp. AB056. The sequence goes on from NZ_VHLB01000017.1 coordinate 52,054, forward strand.
GCAACTACTGCACCAACGACGGCGTGTGCTGTGGAGGTGAGAAGCTGTCCAACGCGGTGCACTGCCGCGAGAGCCGCTGTGACAAGCCGAATGGCTGCAACCCCGTGGGCAACATCTGCGGCAGCGGCCAACTGCCTGATGGCGGCATCATCGACGTGAACGCCCGCGAGGCCTGCTGCGACGGCATGAAGGCCGTGTGCAAGGTGGACTCCGTCGGCGTGCCACGCTGCTTCGGCGGCTGCCCCAACAACAACTGCCCGGCGGGCTGTCCCACGGGCTACACCGGCGAGGAGCCGTGCTGCATCGCGCAGGACCAGCAGTGCCAGTTTTCCGACCAGTGCTGCGGCGGCGCGCGCTGCCTGCCCGGCGCGGATGGCGGACTGACCTGCCAGAAGGTGACGTGCGATCCCGTGGGCACGCCCTGTGATCCGCAGGATTCCAAGTGCTGTGCTGGCACCACCTGCTCCCTCACCTCCGAATTCGCCTACGCGTGCCGTGCCGGGACCGTGCCGGGCGGTGGCGGCACGGACGGCGGCACGGGGGGGACGGACGCGGGCACGTGCGCCGCGAACGGGACGGCCTGTGCCTCGGGGGCCGCCTGCTGCTCCGGCATCTGCAGCAATGGCACCTGCTCGACCCCCGACGCCTGTCAGCCCCAGGGCCAGGCTTGCACCTCGCCCGCGGACTGCTGCGTCGGGCTCGGCTGCAACATCCCGGGTGGGAGCATCGTCGGCACCTGCGAGACGGGTTCGACCTGCTCCGCCGGCGGTCAGGCGTGCTCGCCCACCAGCCCGTGCTGCCCGCGGCTCAACTGCCAGACGGTCGACGGGGAAGCCTGCACCGGCACGACGCCCTGCACGTGCCTCAGCCCCATCGGATGAAAGGCGACACCCATCATGCTCACACCACTTCCGCGTACCGTGACCGCTGTCGCGTGTTCCCTCTTCCTGTCCCTAGGCCTCACGGCTTGCGGTGATGACGAACTCAGCTCTGACGAGCAGGCTCGCCGCGCGTACCTCGGACTCGACCCGTCCGTGGGCAAGGCCCTGCAGTTGGGCTTCGCCGGCTTCAACACCGCGTCCACTGCGAACATCCCGCCCCAGTCCACGACGGGCGCCGTCTCCGGGACGCTGCTCGTCACCGGGCAGGTGGACCAGGGCAGTTCGGCCAACAAGGGCATGCGCCTGCGCATTGGCATGACCGGGTACTCCGACGGCGAGATCATCCTGGGCGGGGACGAGGACCCGGTGAACATCACCTACACTTCGAGCACGGACACGGCGGCGCAGCCGGAGCTCACCCTCCAGTTGCGCGGCATCCCAGACGGCACGTTCACCGGGACACTCAAGGGGCCCTTCCAGATGACCGGTGACCTGGAGGGCAGCGTCACCCTGGACCTCGCCCTCACGGGTGAAATCGAGCCCGACGGCACCGGCCAGGTCCTCCGCACGACAGGCAGCACCCATGTGACGGGCACCGCCACGTCCAGCGACGGCGTCTATACCGTCGACGTCACGCTGTAACCGAGGGGCCCACCGCTACGCCGCGAGGGAATGCTCCCGCCGCTCCATGCAACAGGCGTCGGGAACGGGAGGACAGGCGTGGCTCCTGGGGCGCGCGGATTCAGTCACCGCACGGGAAAAGCCCAGCAACCCGGTGGGGTTGCTGGGCTTCTGAATGCACCCACGGTGTTTCGGCTCCCCCTCGGCCTCCGGCGCGAGGATGTAAGAGCTCGCCGTGCCCCCTCCCGGCGCGTAGCGCTGACCATGCCGGCGCGCGCTGGACGGCCAGCGGTCAGTCGTGGCTCTTCGGCAACGTGACGGTGCCGGGGTTCTCAATGGCGGCGAGAGCGGCGCGCAGCAGGTACTCCCCCCGGGCCTTCGCCGCTCAGCTTCGCCGTCTCAATCAGCGAGTAGAAGAGGGCGGCCACCTGGGGGCCTCTCTCGGACTTGCTGCCGTAGTGGTTCTTCCTGCCGAGGACGACGTCGCGCATCTGGCGCTCGACGGGGTTGTTGTCCAGTGGCACCAGGGGGTTGGAGAGGAAGAGAGTCCGCCCGGGAGGAGTGGGCCCTCATCTGCGCCACCCACAACCTCCTCGAGCTCTTCCGCATGATGGCGGCGTAGCGGCCTGCCGCACCCAGCGGCGGACCGGCGTCTCTCGTCCGGTCTCGCTCTCAACCCCACTACCGCGACACGCTCCTAGCGGGGCAGCTTGAGCCGCAGCGTGAACACGTAGGACACGCTCACCGTCCGGCCCTGGTACTGCACCGGGGTGTAGCGGCGGTTGTGCAGCGCATCGAGCACGGCCTCGTTCATGTGCGGCAGGCCCTTGATGATGCGGCAGTCCGTCACGTCGCCGCGCACCGTGATGACGCACTTGGCAATCATGGTGCCTTCCACGCGGGCGGCGAGCGCCTGGTGCGTGTATTCGATGCCCGGGTTTCCCATCAGTCTGGGCGGCGACATGCCCTGGCCAAAGGGCATGACGTCGGTGCCCGTGGCTTCCTGCCCGGGGACCAGGCCGGGCACGTACTGCACGCCAATCACGTCGCTATCCTCGTAGCCCTTCGGATGCCCACCCGGCACGCCCGTCCCCGGATCCACCTCCTCGTCCGTCGAGGTGCTGGTGTCGGTGCTCGCCACCGCTTCCACCGGCTTGGGCGGCGCATCCACCACCGGCGGCGGCACGCGCGCGGGCACGCGGTCCCGGTTGCGCGGGCGAGGGCGTGACGCGGTGGCTGCCTTCGGCTGCGCGGGGGCGGGGGAGCCCTTCGCCACGCGCGGGGGCTGCGCCACGCGGAGCACCAGCTCCTTCGGCTCCGGCGGCTCGCTGGGCCCCGGCGGCCTCGCGGAGATGACGAGCACCGCCCCGAACAGGGCCGCATGCAGGACGATGGACACCCACACGCCCGTGCCAAGACGTCCAGCCCGCTGCCGCTCGATGACCGAATTGAACATTCCGGATGGCCTCCCTCAGCGTCTGGCGCTCCCGGTGACGGCCGTGCAAGACGGACGGAACCGACGGGGACGGGTGGCTGCGGAGCGCCCTGTCCACGCAAGAGTCAACCTACGGAGTCGGCGTCTTCGAATGGCGGTGGGTCGGCCATCGCTTCGTCATGGTTGTGTCATGACGAAGCGACCTCCATGCGGTAGCCCACGCCCCGGATGGTGTGGATGGAGAATCCAGAGGTGCTCGTCCACCCCAGCTTCTTCTTCAGGCTGGAGACGAAGTTGTCCACCGTCCGCGGGTCCACCACCACGTCGCGGCCCCAGACGGCGTCCAGGATTTCGCCTCGGGGCAGGGCCCGGTCCTGGTGCCGCAGCAGGAAGGCCAGCAGGTCGAACTCCGTGCGCGTCAGCTCCACCACCGAACCGTCCGCGCGCGACACCTGCCGCCGGCCCAGGTCCAGGGTGAAGCCGCTGAAGCCCATCTGTTCCGGCGGCGCCGTGCCGGAGCGGCGCACCAGGGCGCGTACCCGGGCCAGCAGCTCCCGCAGCCGGTAGGGCTTGGTGAGGTAGTCCTGCGCGCCCACCTCGAAGCCCCTGAGGATGTCGTCCTCCAGTGAGCGCGCGGTGAGCATCAGCACCATGCTCTTGTTGCCCTGCGTCCGCAGCCGGCGGCAGAAGCTGTAGCCGTCCTCGCCGGGCAGCATGACGTCCAGGATGAGCAGGTCGAACGCACGCTCTTGCAGCAGCCGCTCCGCGTCGCGGGTGCTGGGGGCCTCGGCGACGAGGTATCCCTCGTCCAGCAGGTTGTCCCGGAGGCCGACGCGCAGGTGGGCGTCGTCCTCGATGATGAGGATGGCGGGACGGAGGGGCGGGGTGGATGTAGCGGTGTTCATCGAGCCGGCTCGTTGAATATCAGCGCGAAGGTGGTGCCGTCGGGCCCCGAGGAGGCCACCTGGATGTCGCCCCGGTGCAGCTTCATGATTTTGCGGCACAGGGCAAGGCCCAGCCCGCTGCCATGGACCTCCGTCCCGGGCACCGTCAGCCGGTAGAAGTCCAGGAAGGCGTTCTCCCATTCGGACTCGGGGATGCCGATGCCGTTGTCCTGGAAGAGCACCGTGCAGCCGTAGCCGGGAATCATCTGCGCGCGGATGGAGATTTCGACGGGGCTTCTCCGGTTGTAGGCGCACGCGTTGCGGCCCAGGTTGGAGAACACCATCCGCAGCAGGCCCGGGTCCGCTTCCAGCTCCACGCCTTCCAGCTCCGTGGTGATGTGGACGGGGACGTTGGTCGCGATGGCCAGGTCGTCGCGCAACGAGGGGATGAGCTCCTCCAACCGCACGCGCGAGGTCCGCAGCGTCCAGCGGCCCTTGTCGATGCGGTTGAACGACAGGATGTTCTCCACCAGGAAGTGCAGCCCGTCCGCGGCCTGGACGATGCGCGCCGGGTAGTCACGCACCTCCGGTGCCTGCGCCAGCTTCCGCTCCAGCGTCTCACCCAGCAGGCGGATGGAGGCCAGGGGCGTGCGCAGTTCATGGGAGACGGTGGCCACGAAGTCGCTCTTGAGCTCCAGGAAGTGGTACTTGCGCTGCTGGGCCACCACCGCGAGCGCGACGATGGCAACCGCGAGCCCTCCGCACACGGCCACCAGCAGCGTCTTCAGCCCGTAGCGCGCGTCGATGTCCGCCTCCTGGCGCGCCCACTGAGGCATGTCCACCGCCAGCTTCAGCGTGCTCAGGGGAAGGACGGCGCCGCCCGCGCGCAGCCGCAGGCGTCCCGTCGCGTCGAAGAGGCCGCGCGCCTGCATGTCCTGGGTGATGGGCTGGAGCATCGCCTCCAGGTCCACCGCGATGCCGTACACCGCCTCGCCGCGCAACGCCACGTACCAGGACTCGCCCAGGAGGGTGGGCTCGTAGAGCTCCTCGGGAATCACCAGCATGCCCGCGCCCGCTTCGCCCGCTCGGGCGAGGAAGTCGCCCGTGGGCTCGCCCAGCGCGGCGCTCACCCGGACGATGCGCGCATGGAGGAAGTCGAAGTCCGCCCGCGTGAAGCGTGAGCGCTCGCGCAGCACGTCCCGCTGCAGCCCCGACGCCCGGGCGAAGCCGCCCAGGTCCTCTGGAAGGCCCTCGCGCAGCAGGGCCCGCACCAGCGGCGTGGTGGCAGGGCCGCGCTGGAGCCGCTCCACCACCAGCAGCAGGAAGGGCAGCTCCTGCTCCGGTGGCAGCCGGTTCGCCGCGTGGTAGCGCAGCAGCGCCTCCACGCGGGTGGCCGCGCCTCGCGCGTCCCGGGCCGCCAGCGCCGCCTCTACCGCGCGCAGCCGCATGAGGCGGGGCTCCCATTCCCCCGCGGGGGCGCCGTCCTTCATCCTCGCGCCCAGCAGGGCATGCACGTCCCGCGCGGGCGTCCCGGTGCCCGGCATGGGGATGGTGAGGCGCGGCAGGAACTGGTAGCCGCGGAAGTTGATGTAGTAGCCCTCGCCGGGCTCGAGCGGGTCGCCCACGGCGGCATGGAGGGGGCGGATGCTCTCATCGAGCTTCTTCGCCAGGTTCTGCCGCAGGGCCTCTTCGGCCGCGTGGGCCAGCGCGTCCCGGCGCGAGCGCAACTGCGCGTGGGCGTCATCACGCTCCTGGCTGAAGATGCGCTGGAGGCTGACCAGCCCCCAGCCAAGGGCCAGGAGGCCACAACCCAGGGCGACGAGCGTAGGAAGGAGCCGGCGCAGCATGTGGAGCCGCCGCTGACTATTGCACAGCCGCCTTCCCCCAGAGGCTTTTCACTTCAGCCTCCTGGCCGGGGCGAGTGTCCTGGGCCGGTGAGCGGGCGGACTTCGGGTCCACGTCCGGACAGCCCCCGGGCCGCGCGGCTGGCGTGGGACGTCCCCACCGGGGAGGTTGGGGATGGAGGTTCACGCATGCGCGTCGTGTTTCCCTTGTCACGGCCCTGGCCGGGGGGGCCGGTGGTGCTCTGGGGTGGAGCGCTTCCGGCGGGCAGTCTGAAGTACCTGACGTTCTCCCATCACCTCCAGTCCGCGCCCGCGGAGACGAAGGGCCTGGTGGAGCTGTCCGGTGCGTCGTCGGCGCTGGCGCTGGATGCGCTGGGCCGCGAGCGCGGGCTGCCGGTGGTGGCCCTCACGGACACGACGGGCACCGCGTACCTGCGCGCCAACGGCTTCGGTGGGGAGGTGCGCACCGTGCACGGCTTCACGCAGGCCTGGGAGCTGGCGCTGGACTACGAGCGCCAGGGCTGGTTCTGGCCCCGGCAGCTCGCCAACGGCGCGCTGGTGGAGAGCGTGGAGTCATGGACCACGCGGCTGCTCGACATCGTCCAGGACGTGTATCCCGCCGTGCGCTGCGTGGTGTGTGGCTTCGGCACGGGCGCCACCGTCGCGGGGCTGTACCGGCCCTTCTCCGCCGCGGGCTATGAGGTGGTAGGCTTGCAACCCGCGTCCGGCAGGACGATGCCCGGCTGGCGGCGCTGGGCGGAGCAGAGCCTGGGCTCCAAGGACCTCTTCTATCCGTACCGCGAGGATGTGCCCCTGGAGACGGCGGATGCGAAGGCGGTGGACGCGCTCGCCGCGCTGCTGGCCTGGGCGCGCTCGGAGCGGCGGCCAGAGGAGGTGCTCGTCATCTCCCACAACGCGAGGCCCCCATTCGAATGACGGGGGCCTTCGTCACGGCGCTTCAGCGTCCGCGGCCCTGCCCACCGCGCTGACCGCCCGGGGGGCCACCCACGCTCCGGTCCTCGCGGCGCAGCGACTGGTACTGGGAGCGCTGGGCCTCGTCGAGGATGGCGTTCATCTCCTGGTCGGTCTGCTGGCTCTCCGTGCGCAGCGCCTGGCGCATGTCCCGCATGGTCTTCGTTCCGGCGCGGACCTCTTCCATGAGCGCCTGGCGCTTGGTGGACTCCGCCTCCAGCCGGCGCGTCAGCGTCTGCTCCTGGGTGTAGTTCAGCCGAGCGTCGGTGATGAACTTGCGCACGCGCTCCTGCTGCTGCGCCTGCTGCTGGACCTGCGCCTGCTGCCACTGCTGCTGCCGCTCGGCGCGCTGCTCATTGCGCATCTCGTTCTGGACGTTGCGCACCGCGTCCTTGAGGTAGTCGCGGCCGCCCTCGGAGTTCAGCGCTTCGCCGGCGACCATGCCGCGCACCTCGGCGCGCAGTTGCTCCACCTCCGCCGCGAGCGCCGCGGGCGGCGGCGAGGCCACCACCTTCCCATCCGCCGTCAACGTGGGGCGCCGCTCCACCTCCATCAGCCGCCGGGACAGGCTGATGGACGTGTCCTCCAGGGCCTTGATCCGGCGCTCCAGGTTGATGACGTCCGCGGCGACGCTCGTGGGCTGCTCGGGCGGAGTGGACGGGGGCGGAGCCTGCACCGTCTCACGGGGACTCCAGAGGGCCACCACGAGCGCCGTGGCGGCAAGGAAGAGGGCGGCGATGCTGGCGAGCTTGTTCACGTCTACTCCGACGGAAGCTGGAACGACTTATTCCATATCAGGTGTGTCCAGCCCCGTCCGCCGGCCAACAGGGGCGGAAAGTGGCTCCCCGGCGGGCCCGTTCTGGCCGCCCGGATGCTCGGTTGCCCCCCCCCGCAGAAGGGGCCTTCCCAGGACAAGTCGTCCCCTCGAATGACGCAGGCGTGAGCCCTAGTCCGCGCGCAGGGACTCCGACGGGGAGACGCGGCTGGCGCGAAGCGCGGGCAGCAGGCACGCCAGCAGGGAGAGGGCCGCCAGCGCCACGGCCACGCCCAGGAAGATGTCCGGGGCGAAGGGCTCCACGCCATAGAGCGTCGCCGCCATGAACCGGGTGGCGCCATACGCGGCGATGAGCCCCACGCCCACGCCCAGGGCCGTCAACCGCAGCCCCTGGCTCAGCACCAGCCGCAGCACCTGGAGGGGATGGGCCCCCAGCGCCATCCGGATGCCCAACTCTCGCGTCCGCTGGCCCACCGAATACGCCAGCACGCCATAGACACCGACGCCGGCCAGGATGACGGCGAGCCCGGCGAAGGCCGCCAGCAGCCGCGTCGTGGCCCTGGGCCGCAGCAGGAGCTTCTCCACCCGGTCCGTGAAGGGCAGCAAGTCGTAGACGGGCTGCTGGGCGTCCACCGCCTTCACCTCTTCGCGCAGCGCGGCCAGCGCCGAGGCGGGCGGCCCCTGGGTGCGCACCAGCATCGTCATGGCTCGCAGGGGAAACTGCGCATAGGGCAGATAGCTTTCGGGCGTGGCGGGCTGGGTGAGCGACTCGTGACGGACGTCCTCCACCACGCCGATGATTTCCCGGAACGGCTGCAGGTCATCCCAGGTCAGCCGCACCCGCCGGCCCAGGGCATCCCCGCCACCGAGGTACCTCTGGACGAAGGCCTCGTTGACGATGATGACGGGGGCGCTCTTCTCCGTGTCCTCGGGCCCGAAGTCGCGGCCCTGCCGCACGCCAATGCGCAACGCGGAGAAGTAGCCGGGCGAGGCCACCCGGTAGGCCGTGATGTGGCGGTCACCGGGCGAGGCCGACATCCCTTCCAGGATGAAGTCACCATTCGAGCTCGAGCCTCCCAGCGGGGCATCGTTGACGAAGCCCACCGCTTCCATGCCGGGCCGCGCCATCAGCCGCTCCGCGACGCCTTCGAAGAAGGCCCGCTTGCGCGCGTCCTCCTGGTACGCGTCAGGGGCGAGCGTCAATTGCGCGCCGACGACCCCCTCCGCGTCGAAGCCCGGGTCCACCGCCTGGATGTTCTGCAGCGAGCGCACGATGAGGCCCGTGCCCACCATCAGCACCAGCGCGAGCGCGAGCTGCACCATGACGAGCGCGCTGCGCAGCGGATGCCCGGAGCGCGCGCCCACGGCGCTGCCGGATTGCCGCAGCAGGGGCAGCACGTTCATCCCCGACGCATGCATCGCGGGCGCCAGGCCGAAGAGCAGGCCGGTGCCCACCGACAGCAGCACGCTGAAGCCCAGGACGGTGCCGTTGAGCTCCAGCGGCGCCACGCGCAGCATGCTGGCGGGCAGCAGGGTGCGCACCAGCTCCATGCCCCACAGCATCAGCAAGAGCCCCAGCACGCCGCCGAAGAGGGACAGCAGCACGCTCTCCACCAGGGACTGCTGGAGCCGCCGTCCCTGGCTGGCGCCCAGCGCCGCCCGGATGGCGCCATCCCGCTGCCGGGACAACGTGCGCACCAGCATGAGGTTGGCCACGTTGGCGCACGCGATGAGCAGCACGAAGCCCACCGCCACCCACAGCATCCACAGCACATCTCGCGTGTTCGTCGTGAGGTGGTCCTGCCAGCCCGTCACCCGCACGGTGTGGCGCTTCTGCCCTGGCTCGGGGTGGCCAATGCCCTGTGCCGCGCGCTCCAGGTCCGCTCTGGCCGCCTCCAGTGAGACGCCCGGTGCCAGCCGCCCCAGCACCGACTGGTAGTGGTTGCCATGCCGCTGCGGGTCCTGCCACTCGGGGACCCACACATCCGTGTCCTCGGCGAACTCGGGGAATGAGAAGTCCTCCGGCAGCACGCCCACCACCGCGTGGCTCCGGCCGTTGAGCACCAGCGTCTGGCCCACCACGTCCGGGACGCCGCCGAGCGCCCGCTGCCAGTAGCCATGGCTCACCAACACCACGGAGGTGTCACCCCCGGGCGGCGCGTCCTCTTCACGCAGGTCGCGTCCCTGCGCGGGTTGCACCCCCAGCACGGAGAAGAAGTTGGGGGTGATGCGCGCTGCCCGCACCCGCTCGGGCTCGTCCGTTCCCGTCCGGTTGAGGCTGGTGCGTCCGAAGCCCGCGAGCTGGCTGAAGCCCTTCGAATGCTCCCGCCAGCCGAGCAGCTCCGGTGCCGCCACCGAGGCGTGGCTCACCGACTCCTGCACGCACCAGATACGGACCAGGGATTCGGGGAGGGGAAAGGGCAGGGGCCGCAGCAGCATCGCGTGGATGGCGCTGAACAGGACGGCGTTCGCCCCAATGACGAGCGCCAGCGTGAGGCCCGCGGCCAGCGTGAAGCCGGGGGTTCGTGTCAGCGTGCGTATCGCGTAGCGGAGGTCCTGGAGGAGCGAATCCATGGCTGCGGCCATGAGCGAAGGACATGCCAACCGCCTCGCGGGCGCAACCGCCGGACATCCGGAGGGTGTCCTTCCCTGAGCGAGCCAGGCGAGTGCGCGGATGCGGGAAGGCCCGTCCCGGAAGCGGACAGGCCCGGGGCGGGACGCCCGCTCACCGGCGCGTCAGTGGACGTCCCACCGGGCGGCGATTTCCTCGCACGCCAGCCGGACGTCGTTCATCCGGCGCTGCTGGGCCTTGGGCGCCTGGAAGAGTCGGCCCGCGAAGACGTCGAACACGCCCACCAGCCGCGGGTCCACCGGGCCGCGCTGCTCCAGCCGCTCCTCGGCGTAACGCTGGAGCACCGTGGCGATGTATTGCCCGGAGCGCTCGTCCAGCGGCGTGTGCTTGGAGAAGTAGAGCTTCAGAAGCCCGGAGCGCATCAGCCCCTGGGCATCCACGCTGCGCAGCAGCACGTCCGGGCGCACGCTGATGTCCACGCCCGCCAGCGCCAGCGGCGGCAGGTCCGCGTCCACGGGGCTGGCAATCGCGCGGGTGGCCAGGTCCCCCGCGGACACCAGGCAACGCTGGAGCGCCTCCGCGCACAGGGCCAGCCGGTGCGCGTCGTAGTCGGATTCCGGCTGGGCGTTGAGGAGCCGCCGCTGGTGGTAGCGGAGGATGACCTCATCCCGGCCTTCGCACAGGAACTCGATGATGGCCTGGGCGGCGGCGGGGTAGCGCAGGTACTGCGGGTCCACCGGGTGCTTCTGGCCCTGGATGATGCGCTTTCGCAGTGACGGCGTCGCGGTGAGGTACTGGCCCAGCTTGTTGACGGAAACGCGCGGACTCTCACGGGTGACGGTCATGGTTCGGCCTTCCTTTCCGGCTTCGGGAATGAAGGCAGACTACCGGAAGGGTCTGACATTCCCGGGGCGGCCAGACGGGCCGGCTGCCCCATGGAAATCACACCCGTGGGGTAGGCCGTGTCAGGCCCGTCGTAGTGGGCCCCGGTTGGACATGGAGGCGATGACGGCCATCAGCTCCACCGGTTCGATGGGTTTGGGCACGTGGGTGGTGAAGCCCGCGAGCAGCGCGCGCGTCCGGTCCTCCATGCGGGTGTAGGCCGTGAGGGCCACCGCGGGGATGCCGCCACCCTGTTCCTCGGGCAGGGCCCGGACGCGGGCGATGAAGCGGTACCCGTCCTCTTCGGGCATGCCGACGTCGGAGACGAGCACATCGAACGATGCCTCGCGGAGCTCGGCCAGCGCGTCCTCCGAAGAACCGGCCGTGGTGACGATGCCGCCACACGTCTCGATGATGCTGCGAAGCAGCTCGCGCGTGTCCTCCTCGTCGTCCACCACGAGCACCCGCAGGCTCGCGAGCTGGGGCGGGCAGGGGAGGTCCCGCTCCTGCAACGGGCCGCGGAGGGTGGGGGGCACCAGCACCTCCCGCCTCAGCGCCACGGCCTGCGGCAGGCTGACGATGAAGGTGGCTCCCCGGCCCTCGCCCTCGCTGGTGGCCATCACGGTGCCGCCGTGCAGCTCCACCAGGTGCCGGACGATGGCCAGTCCCAGCCCGAGCCCCCCGGCCTTGCGCGTGGTGCTGCCGTCGGCCTGTCGGAAGCGCTCGAACACGTGGGGCAGGAACTGCGGGGAGATGCCCTGGCCCGTGTCGGCCACCGTGATTTCCACCGAGGAGTTCCGCCGCTCCACCAGCACCTGGACGCGGCCTCCCTTGGGGGTGAATTTCACGGCGTTGGACAGCAGGTTCCACACCACCTGCTGCAGGCGGCTCATGTCGCCCATGATGGTGCCGCCCGAGTCGAGCGCGGCCTGGATGCGGATGCCCTTCGCCTCGGCGGCGGGCCGCAGTGATTCGAGCACGGCCTCCACGACCTGGCTCACGTCGACGGACGACACGTCCAGCTTCAGCTTGCCCGTCATGATGCGGCTCACGTCGAGCAGGTCCTCGACGAGCTGCCCCTGGGCGCGGGCATTGCGCTCCACGGTGGCCAGCGCCCGCTCCCGCTTCTCTGGCGGCAGCGTGCCGGTCCGCAGCATCTGCACCCAGCCGAGCACCGCCGTGAGCGGCGTGCGCAGCTCGTGGGAGACGGTGGCGAGGAACTCGTCCTTGAGCCGGTTGGCCTCCTCCGCCTCCTCGCGCGCCACGCGCTCCCGGGCGAGCAACCGCTCCCGCTCCGCCTCCAGTCGCTTCTGTGCGCGGATGTCACGGCCGACGGTGGCGATGCCCATCTGCCGCTGGGTGTCGTGCTCCACCAGGGGGAAGGTGTGGTACTGCGCCGCGATGGGCTCGCCCGTCGGGAAGTGCCGGAAGCGGAACGCTCCCTCCCGCCGGCCGCCCTGGAGGATGGCGGCCGCGATGTGTTCGTCGACGTAGGTCTGGTCTTCGGCCAGGAAGAAGTCCCGCAGGTGGTACCGGGTGATGTCTTCATCGCGTCCCAGGCCCAGCAGGCGCCGCCCCGCATCGTTCACCCACACCGCCCGGCCGGATGGGTCTCCCACGCCGATGAAGTCGGGGGATTGCTCGACGATGGTGGCCAGCCGCTCGCGTTCCTGTTCAGCGCTCCGCTGCTCCGTCACGTCCTGCAGGGCGCCGACGACGCGGTCAGGTCTTCCTTGGTCGTCGAAGTGCGTCTTCACCATGGCCAGCAGGGAGCGCTGCACGCCATCCCAGCCCTGCACGCGGCACTCCAGGCGAATCGCCTCCGCGCCCGGACGCAGCGCCTGTTCGATGGTGCGCCGTGCGCGGTTCACGTCGTCGGGATGAATGCGGGCCGCGGCTTCCTTCAGCGTCGGAGACTTGCCGGGGGGAAGGCCCAGGTGCTGCAAGGCCCGCTCGTCCCACGACAGCACGCCGCGCTCATACTGCAATTCCACGACGCCCAGCTGACCGGCGGCCAGGGCCATGCGCAGGCGTTCCTCGCTGGCCCGGAGCGCGGCCTCCGCCTGGGCCCGCCGGGCCACCTCCGCTTCGGCCTGGGCCCGGGCTTGCTTGGCGCGTGTGTAAGCCTCGCGCTCGGCGCGCTTCTCCTGCTCCACGGCCAGGTGGGTGGCCAGCTCGCGCGCCAGGTCCTCGAAGAACTGGCGATAGGTGTCGTCGAAGCGCAGCCGGGGGCTGATGCCCAGGACGACCACGCCCCGGAGGCTGTCCGTGCTGGTGCGCCGCAGGGGCAGCACCAGCGCCTTCTCCGTGGGCTCGGGCCAGGGGCCGAACTGGCGGGCTCCCAGGAGGGATGGCACCGACTCCAGGAGGACGGGGACGTTCGCCGCCACGGCCTGCTTCGTGGCCTCCGTGATTCGTCCCAGGTCCAGCACGGCGTGCTGCGCCAGCGCGTCGAGCCCCGTGGACTCCGTCAGCTCCAGCCGCTGTTCGCCCTCGTCCCAGTTGTAGATGAGGGCGAAGGGGATGTCCTTGGGGTTGTCCGCCAGGGCTCGGATGGCATCCGTGGTGGCGCTCTCGGAAGGCCCGTTCCCTCGGGGCGCCAGCGCGCGAATCGTGGCCAGCCGGCGTTCGCTGAGGACGACGTCGGTGACCTCGAAGACGACCTGGAGGATGCCCGCGATGGTGCCCGCGTCGTCCCGCAGGGGACTGAAGTCGAAGGTGAAATAGGCCTCTTCATTGAACCCGTAACGGGTGAGCATGAAGTAGGTCTTCGCCACCTGCGTCACTTCGCCCGTCGCCAGGAGCTTGCGCATCCAGGGCGAGATGACGGGATAGGTGTCGGGCCAGCACTCGCGGTAGGTGGCGCCCAGGTAACGGGGATGGCGCGGGCCCATGATGACCGCGTAGCCGTCGTTGTAGACCTGGATGAGCTCGTGTCCCCAGAAGATGATGGCCGGGGCCGGCATCTCCAGAATCATGGCGACGAAGGACTTCAGCGGGCGGGGCCACGATTCGTAGGGGCCAAGTGGGGTACGGCTCCAGTCGTGCGAGCGCAGCAGTCCGCCCAGTTCGCCACCAGGGACAGGGGGTTCAGTCTGGGAAGTGAGTTGTTTCACGCGGTCGGTGGGGTGCAGGGCGGGGTGCGTAATCCTGCGTAATCTAGCGATGCAGCCTGCCGCGTCCTGGCTGGATGCGTCCGGCCGAATCGCGGTGAAGCGGGGAGGCAAGCGCTCGAGTCGCGCCCAGCGTCGTGCCGTGAACAGCCCTCCGCCGCCCGGGCGCCACCCGTCGCCAGGGAAAGTTGATGACGGATTCATGGCGCGGCGCGCTGTTCAATTCCCTGACAGTCTCTGGCTGGACTTTGTACTTTTTATGCAGGGGCGCCATCCCTACGTTCGCCAGAGGAGGCGCTCCCGAGCACGGGGCGCTTCGGCGACTCGCGCGGGCCGTGAAGGCCCGCGCCCCAGCAACGCACGGAGGCGGCGTCATGGCGGATACGGCAGAGAATCCTCTTGGGCTGAATGGTTTCGAGTTCGTGGAGTTCACGAGCCCCCAGCCCGAGGTGATGGAGCGCCTCTTCGAGCGGCTGGGGTTCACCGCGTACTCCAAGCACCCGTCCAAGGACCTGGTCCGCTACAAGCAGGGCGGCATCAACCTGCTCATCAACCGCGAGGCCTCCGGGCAGGCCGCTGAGTTCCGCGCGGAGCACGGCCCGTCCGCCAGCGGCATGGCCTTCCGCGTGGCGAACGCGCGCACCGCCTACGAGATGGCCCTGGAGCGCGGCGCCAAGGCGGCGGACCCGGAGCGGGGCTCGCTGGGCGAGGGCTCCTATGTCGTGGAGGGCATCGGTGGCAGCCTGCTGTATCTGGTGGACCGCCACGGGGAGAAGGGGACGCTCTATGACTCCTGGCAGGAGATTCCTGGCGCCGAGGAGGCCGAGGCGAAGAACAGCGTGGGCCTGGAGACGCTGGACCACCTGACCCACAACGTGCGCCGCGGGCAGATGCGCACCTGGTCGTCCTTCTACAACCGCATCTTCGGCTTCACCGAGCAGAAGTACTTCGACATCAAGGGCCAGGCCACGGGCCTGTTCAGCCAGGCGATGATCGCTCCGGACAAGGCCATCCGGATTCCGCTCAACGAGAGCCAGGACGACAAGTCGCAGATTGAAGAGTTCATCCGCCAGTACAAGGGCGAGGGCATCCAGCACCTGGCGCTCACCACGCCGGACATCTACGACACCGTGGAGCGGCTGCGCGCGCGCGGCGTGGCGCTGCAGGACACGCTGGAAACCTATTACGACCTGGTCGACAAGCGCGTCCCCAACCACGGCGAGGACCTGGCGCGGATGCGCAAGAACCGCATCCTCATCGACGGCAGCGAGGAAGAGGGCCTGCTGCTCCAGATCTTCACCGAGAATCTCTTCGGGCCCATCTTCTTCGAAATCATCCAGCGCAAGGGCAACGAGGGTTTCGGGAACGGCAACTTCCAGGCGCTCTTCGAGTCCATTGAACTGGACCAGATTCGCCGCGGCGTCATCAAGGTCGACTAGTCCGCGCGCCGCGCTTGCGAGGAGAATCCGGTGACCACCCAGTCTTCCTCCGAGGTGTCGCCGGGGAGCGTCCTCAAGACGGCTCCCGGCGCCTATCTGTCTGGCTTTGGCAACGAGTTCGCCACCGAGGCGGTGCCCGGCGCACTGCCCCAGGGACAGAACTCACCCCAGCGGGCGCCGTTCGGCCTCTATGCCGAGCAGTTGTCGGGCTCGGCCTTCACGGCCCCGCGCCGGGAGAACCGGCGCAGCTGGCTGTACCGCCTGCGGCCCAGCGCCAACCACCCTGCGTTCCAGCCGCTGGCGCAGGGGCTCTTGCGCAGCGGGCCCTTCGACGAGGTGCCCGCCTCGCCCAACCGGCTGCGGTGGAGTCCCCAGCCCCCGCCAGTCCAGCCCACTGATTTCGTGGACGGGCTCGTCACCTACGCGGGCAACGGGGACGCGGCGTCGGGCGCGGGCATCAGCATCCACCTGTACGCGGCCAACCGCTCCATGGTGGACCGGGTGTTCTTCGACGCGGACGGTGAGCTGCTCATCGTCCCGCAGGCGGGGCGGCTGCGGCTGGTGACGGAGCTGGGCGTGCTGGACGTGGCGCCGGGCGAAATCGCGGTGGTGCCGCGCGGGGTTCGCTTCCGCGCGGAGCTGCCGGAGGGCCCGGCCGCCGGTTACGTCTGTGAGAACCACGGTGCGTTCTTCCGGCTGCCGGACCTGGGGCCCATTGGGGCCAATGGACTGGCCAACCCGCGCGACTTCCTGACGCCGGTGGCGGCCTTCGAGGACGTGGACCGGCCCACGGAGGTGGTGCAGAAGTTCCAGGGGCGGCTGTGGTCGGCGCGGTATTCGTACTCACCGCTGGACGTGGTGGCGTGGCACGGGAACCTGGCGCCGTACAAGTACGACCTGGCCCGCTTCAACACCATCAACACGGTGAGCTTCGACCATCCGGACCCGTCCATCTTCACGGTCCTCACGTCGCCCAGCGAGGTGCCGGGCACGGCCAACTGTGACTTCGTTATCTTCCCGCCGCGCTGGATGGTGGCCGAGCACACCTTCCGGCCGCCCTGGTTCCACCGCAACGTGATGAGCGAGTTCATGGGGCTGGTGCACGGCGTCTACGACGCGAAGGCGGGTGGCTTCGCCCCGGGCGGCGGCTCGCTGCACAACTGCATGAGCGGCCATGGCCCGGACCGGACCAGCTACGAACAGGCCGTCCAGGCGGACCTGAAGCCTCATAAAATCAAGGACACGCTGGCCTTCATGTTCGAGTCGCGCTGGGTCATCCGTCCCACGCGCTTCGCCATGGAGACGCCCGCGCTCCAGCAGGACTACGACGCGTGCTGGGCGGGCTTCCAGAAGGCGACGTTGCCTTGAGGGCCCCGTGAGCACGGGCGGGGAGACGGCGGGGCGCAAGCGCGTCTGGTCGACGCCGGCCAACGTGAAGCTGCTCCCGGTGAGCGCCCTGGAGGACCCCGGGGCGCGCAACCTCGTCCTCCAGATTGGGGACGCCTTCTTCCACGGCTTCCTGGTGCGCAAGGGTGACGCGGTCCACGGCTACGTGGACCGGTGTCCCCACGCGGGCCTGCCGCTCGCGCGCGAGCTGGACCGCTACCTGACGCCGGACAAGGGGCTCATCGTCTGTGCCTGGCACGGGGCCCTGTTCCAGGTGGAGGACGGGCTGTGCGTGGGCGGGCCGTGTTCGGGCGGGCGGCTCACGCCGTGGCCGGTGACGGTGCGTGACGGCATCGTCGTCACCGGCTGAGCACGCGGCTCAGGCGGGCGTTGCGACGGGCGCGGCCTCCGCCTCCGTCTCCGCGTCGAGGGAGACCAGGACCTGCTTCTCCCAGGCGCGGCTCTTCCAGCGCAGCCACATGGTGATGCCGCGCACCCATTCATCCGCGGCCACCGCCACCCACACACCGGCCAGTCCCAGGCCCATGTGGAAGACGAGGTAGTAGCCCAGCGGCAGGCTCATGCAGACCATGGACGCGATGCCCATGTAGACGGTGAACGTCGCGTCACCCGCGGCGCGCAGGGCGTTGATGAGCACCAGGTTGAAGCAGCGCCCCGTCTCCAGCGCGAGCCCGATGACGATGACCTGCGCTGTCAGCCGGACGATGTCGGCGTTCTCGGTGAAGAGCGAGACGATGGGGACGCGGAGGAGGACGACGGCCACGTCCACGACCAGGGTGATGGCCAGGCCCCACTTCAGGCTGCGCAGGGCCTGCTGGTACGCGTCGTCGGCGCGGTTGGCGCCCACCAGCCTGCCCACGATGATGGACGTCCCCATGCCAATGGCCAGGCTGCACAGGAAGACATACTGGGAGATGGCGTGTGCGTACTGCCGGGACGCCAGCGCCACCGCGCCCAGGAACGTCACGTAGTACAGGAACACCGTCTGGCAGCCCTGGTACGTGGCCTGCTCGAAGGCGGAGGGCAGGCCGACCTTGAGAATCTTGCGGACGTAGTCCTTGGAGAACGTCACGTAGTCGCGCGGCGCCATCTTCACCGGCATCACCCGGTACAGCACGTAGACGAAGACGCCCAGCGCGATGGCTCGGCTCACGACGGTGGAGATGGCGGCGCCCGCCACGCCCATCGCGGGGAAGCCGAAGTGGCCGGCGATGAGCACGTAGTTGCCACCCACGTGCAGCACGTTCATTCCCAGCGAGACGAACATGGACGCGCGCGTGAAGCCGTAGGTGCGCAGCAGCCCGGCGAAGACGTTGATGAGGGCCTGGAGGAACAGGAAGCCGCCGACGATGTGCAGGTACGTCTTGGCGTACGCCAGCATGTGGCCCTGAAGGTTCATCCCGCCCAGGATGGCATCCCCGCTGAGCAGCAGCCCCGCGCTGACGGTGATGCCGAGCGCGAGGTTCAGGGTGACGGCGATGGCGGAGATGCGCGCGGCCTCTGTCTGCCTGCGCGCGCCCAGGTACTGGGCCACGACGATGGCCGCGCCGTGACCCACGACCTCCATGATGAGGATGCAGATGAAGACGTACTGATTGACGACGCCCACCGAGGCGACGGCGTCATCCGACACGCCGCTGAGCATCAGCGTGTCCGCCGTGCCCATCATCATGAAGAGCAGCAGCTCCAGGAAGATGGGCCACGTGAGCCGGAACAGCCCCAGCGACGGTGCGCCGTGTGGATCGGCATTCGGGGATGCTGCGACTTCCATGGTGCGTCGACTCCGAGAGCCGGGCGCGGCATTGCCTCGGCTCGCGCCAGCGTCTCGCATGTCGCGCAGAGCGCGTCGAGTGACATCGAGGTGTGGGCGCCGCTGCTTGATTTGTGTTCAAACAGCAGAAGCCTTTTGCTCGTCTGCCCGACGGCCAATGGCGCGGTGAGGCGTGCGGATGATGGCCACGGCTTACCGTGACAACGCGGGCTCAGCTTGGGCGCCTGGCGCCTTGAGCCAGCGCCTGGCCGCTCGTTCGCCTCAAGGAGTCCGTATCGTGTGTGGGGTGACCCAAGATGGTCGACCGCGGCCCCGACGACATTGGCGCTCCCAGGGGCTCCAATGCCTGCCTCGGACCGGTGACAACTCGCACCGTTCGGTGAAGGTGACCCTCACCCATCCGGCGCAGCCGCGGCGCGGCGCTCAGGGCGCGAGCCGCGCGGATGGGGCGTCCGCCCCCTTCGTGCGCGTCGCCGTAGACGGCTCGGTGATGTCTTCGATTTGCAGATACTCGGAGGCTTCGACGATGACTTCCGCGGGCGCGCCCCGGTTGGAGCCCCGGCCGTTGACCTCACAGTCTCCGTCGGTGTGGACGCCCAGCAGGTGCCCTTGCCGGTTGAGTACGCCCGCGCCGGAGCTGCCGACCAGCGTGTCCAGGTTCCCGTAGAAGATGAGGTTGTTGCACGCGTCCAGATACCGGCCCTCGGCAACGACCTTGGGGCGTCCGCGAGGGTGCTGGATGATGGCCAGTTGTTCGGTGGCCTGGGCCGTCAGCGGGATGGGCGTGACATCCGGGAGGACGTCGAGCTGGATGAGCGCGTAGTCCGGCTCCATCGACTGCTCGATGACGGTGCCCTCCGTAATCAAGGGGTCGCCGTCCGCGTCGTCCTCGAAGTTGAAGACGATCAGCGGGATGTCCCCGAGGTTGACACAGTGGCCCGCGGTGAGCACCACGGGGCCCGCGCTTGCTTGAATCAGCGTTCCGGTGCAGCGCCCGTCAATGAGCACGACGGCGTCTTCCCGGTCCTGGATGACGTCCGAGAACTCGCCGACGTAGCTGTTGATGGGAGTGAAGTCGAGCGTCGGACCGCACTGCGCGAAAGCACGAACCTCCGGACTGGCGGGTGGCTCACAGACCGCAGGCTCGGTCGGCTCGGACCGTCCTCCGCAGGCGGTGAGGCCCAGGAAGACGGTCCCAGCGAGGAGCGAACCCCACAGCGTCATGAGGAAGTCTGTGGGGTGTCGCGCCATGACTCAGTACAGGTACTGGAGCGCCGTGACGTCGGAGCTCTTGAAGTTACCCGTCTCGGACGAGCCGAAGCAGGAGTTCATGAGCGAACCGCCGCGGGTGGCCGTGGTCGGCGTGCCCGGGATGTGGATGGCGCCAACGCCCGCGCTGCCCTCGTTGGTGGCCGCGCCACCGCAGCTGATGCTGCGGTTGTAGTAGTCAGAGTGACGCAGGCCCACGGCGTGGCCCAGCTCGTGGGTCACGACGTGCTCGACCACGGCCACGCCGTAGGTGGCGGTGCCGGTGCCGATGTTGATGATGCCGTAGGGACGGCCGCCGGAGGGGAAGCCCGCCGAGCCGCCAGCGCCGGACATGGTGCGCGCGGAGATGGTCGCGCTGCAGCCGGAGCCGCCGCGCTGCATGGTGAACGACAGGCCCAGCGCGTTGTAGTTGGCGATCGCCCGGTCAAGGGCGGACATCAGCGTGGAGTTGGCGGCGTACGCGGAGTTCGGGACGATGCAGATGCGGGTGATGGAGGAGGAGACGAGGTTCGTCGTGCGGTACTGCTCCTGCGTCTTCAGGTCCGTCTGGAGCATCTCGCGGGACGCCTCGAGCGTCACGTGCGAGTCGCGACCCACGTACACCTGGCCGTCGGAGACCAGGATGTCGTCCGCCGGGAAGCCGGCCTCGACCAGGTTGGAGATGATCTCTTCATGCTCGTGCTGCGAATCGGCCTGCACGTCAGTGCCGCAGCCCGTCAGCATCATGCTACCGGTCACCGCGAGGACTGCAGCTCCCTTGAACATCTTCTGGAACATGGGCATCGGAGATTCCTCGTCCGTTTTGACTGCGGGGGGACGCGCCGGCCGCCTGGTATCCACCAGCCGCGGCGAGGCGCGTCCCGGCCCATGAGCAAATGGTAGGCCAATGAGTCCCGTAGAGCGAGAAACCAGAAATAGTTGACTAGCGTGGAGTGTCTGCGCTCCAGGCCCGTGTCACGGGCGCGTAAATAGAGTTGACGCCAGTCGCCACAAGCCCGCGTGATTGCTTCAGATTCCCTGGAGACAGCAGGGCGTTTCGAAACCACACAGTGATGTCTGCTTATCGGTCACTTGCCCCATGGGGCAAAGACACCCCAGGCATCATCTGGCGCAAGTGAAAACAAACTACGCCCCTGTAATGGGGTGAGAAAGGACACTCCCCTCTGACGACAGGTGCATGTGAATACACTGTCGGTGTATTCAGTCGCATATGCAAATGCGCCACGTCACTTGTCCTGTCGCCGCGCTGCTGGGCGCGGCCCTGTCGTTCCTTCCTGGCTGTGGGAGCACGATGTCGAGCAATCCCTCGCCCATCGAGGCTCAGAGCCAGACCTCCACTTCTCAGCAGGCCGCGGAGGCCTGGAAGCGTGCCCGCGTGGGCGACCGCGTCACCTATGCCTTCTCCGCGACCCAGGGCCCCACCCTCGGTGCGGCTGACGCCGCGCGCACGCTCGACGGCCAGTTGACGCTGGAGGTCGTGTCCGTTCAGCAGCCCTGGGTCTATGTGCGGGTGGCCTTCACGGACGCGGCGGGCCATCCGTTGTCGCAGACGCGGCTGGCGCAGGACCTGGTGGTTCCCGTGCGCTCGGACATGACGCGCTCGCTGGACGTGCCGCGTCCAGGGCAGGTGACGGCGGAGCGTCCTTCCTTCTCCGGGCGCGACTGGGAGGCCACTCGCTATGTCAGCGATCAACGGCCCGTGGATGGTCCGCTGCGCACGCGCGTGTATGCCAATGATTCGGCATTGCTCTACCTGACGCGCGGCCTGCTGGAGGCCAGCACGGAGTCCGCCGGGTTCCGGACGCCGGGCGGCATCCGGCTGTCGCTGCGTGAGTTCCAGGAGGGCTCCACCGAGGCCAGCGCCCCCGCGCCCGCGCTGGAGCGGCCCCTGGGGCCCGGCGCGTACTACGACAGGAAGGTGGACATGGCGCCCACGCACGAGGTGCTGCGCGTGTGTTTCACCGCGGAGCGCGGCTACATCCTGCGCGCGGAGGGCCCCTTGGGCACTGGGAGCGAGCCGTGCGCCGACTTCTCCAAGGCGGAGCCTGAGTCCCTGGAGGAGGTGGTGATGGGCCTTCCTTGGGAGGCGCTGGTTTCGGGCGAGTGGCCTCCCTCCAAGGACGGCGCCCGTGGCACCTTCACCGTGGGAGACCGGAACGTGCCCTCCATCACGGACCAACGCACGGAGGACGTGGAGGGCACGCAGCACGTCTTCATGGACACCTACGCGGCGGAGCCCTGGGCGCCGGGGCTCGCGGGCCTGCCGTATGAAGCGCGCTTCCAGTCGCTCTCCAGCGGCTCCGAGCGCGTGGGCCCCGGAGGGCAGCGTGAGTCCGCGGGCGGCAGTCGGATCGTCCAGTGGGGCCCGTGGCTCGGCGGGCAGCCGTGACGGTTCGGTAGCCTCCAGAAAGAGGCCCGAGGGGCCCTTGCGCAGAGCGGAGCTACACTGGGTGCGGACTGGAGGCTTCATGCACCTTGAGAGATTTCGTCGGCTGCCCGCGCTCGTGCTTCTCGGACTTTCCTTCGCCGGTGGGATGGGGTGCTCGGAGGACGACGGGGGCGTGAACACGCCCAACCCCCTGACGAATCCCAAGGATGGGCCTCCCGCCGGGAATCAGAACCCGGAGGCCACGTGCGCCATCCCGGCCGAGGCTGGCCTCGCGGATGTCTCCCGGCCCACCACGGTCGTCGGCACGGGCAGTCCGGAGAGCTGTACCAGTGACGCGTTCATCCAGGCCGTGGCGCTGGGCGGGGTCATCACCTTCGACTGCGGTCCCGAGCCCGTCACCATCACCCTGGAGCGGACGGCGAAGATCTTCAACGACACGGGGCCGGAGATCGTCATCGACGGCAAGGGACTGGTGACGCTGAGCGGGGCGGGGCGGCATCGCATCCTGTACATGAACACCTGCGACCGGGAGCAGGTGTGGACGACGGCGCACTGCCAGGACCAGGACCACCCTCGGCTGACGCTGCAGAACCTGACGTTCGTGGATGCCAGCTCCAAGACGGAGACCGAGTTCGACGGCGGCGGCGCGGTCTGGGTGCGCGGCGGGCGCTTGAAGGTCATCAACTCCCGGTTCTTCAACAACGCCTGCGCGGATGTGGGGCCGGACGTGGGAGGCGCCGCGCTCCGTGCGTTCAGCCAGCACCGGAACCAGCCCGTGTACGTGGTGAACACGACCTTCGGGGGCAAGGCCGGTTATGGCGGTGCCTGCTCCAACGGCGGTGGCATCAGCAGCATCGGCGTGTCGTGGACCATCATCAACAGCCTGTTCTCCCACAACCGGGCTGTCGGCAACGGCGCCAATCCCGCGCGGCCGGGGACTCCCGGTGGGGGAAGTGGCGGGGCCATCTACAACGATGGGAACACGATGACGCTGTCACTTTGTGGCACCCGGATTGAGCACAACGAGGTCAATGCTCACGGCAGCGCCATCTTCTTCGTGAGCAATGACCACTCGGGAGATATCCGCATCGACCGCTCCGTGATTCGGAACAATACAGGCGGCTCGTGGTACCCGACGCATCCACAGATTTCGAATCACGATGACACGCCCATCGTCGTGACGAGCTCCACGATTGAGTGACGAATCGCTCGTCTGCCTCACCCTGGGGGCTCAGCGCCGCTTCTTTCCCGGTGCCTTTCCGTCGATGAATACCGCCAGTCCATCGAGCACTCGTTCGAGACCGAAGGCAAACGCCCCCTTGGGGTCGTGTGCCCCGTAGGTCTCTCCCGCGGTCTGCCCGACGCGGGACAGGACGGGGTAGGGCGTGAAGTCGACGGTTTCGAGGAAGGGGGCGACGCGGTACCACCACTCCTCGTCCGTCATGCCGGTCAGGTCCTTGACCATCTTCTCCCGGGCCGCGTTGCGGACCGCGCCGTGGACGTAGTCGAGGACCAGGGTGATGATCCGGTCCATCTCGAGGTCCGTGAGCCCCAGGCCTTCAATGGCACTCAACGCGATGTCGGCGGAACGGAAGGTGTTCGGGCCCAGCACGGTGCGGTGGGTCGCGAGTGGAATCACCCACGGGTGGGCCAGGTAGAAGTCGCGATAGTCCGTCGCCACCCGCGTCAGGTTGGCGCGCCAGTCGGCGGGCTTGAAGACGGGCCGGTCCTTCAGGATTTCGCCGGACACGACATCCATCATCAAGTCCAACAGCTCGGCCTTGCCGGGGATGTGCGTGTAGAACGACATGGGGGAGATGCCCACCGCCTCCGCGACGCGGCGCGTGCTGACCGCTGCGAGCCCTTCGGCATCCGCGATGGTGACGGCGGCTGACACCAGCTCCGCGACGCTGGCCTTCGCCTTCGGGCCGCGCTTCGGTGCCTCGGTCCGTCCCCATAGCAACTGCAGTGATTTCAACGGGTCGCCCCGGCCGGAAATCTCGTCGCTCATCCGTACCTCAGGATAACTATTTACAGCGTACGGGGTTGTTGTGCTAAACCTCGTGCGCCGTACGAAGTTACGGCGTAGCTGAAAAGATGTCGAGCGATTTGCGGGAAGCCTGTGTGTGGACGTGCCGCGTCCGCGGGCAGGGCGTCACTCTAAGGAGAAGCCAATCATGTACGGCTCCATCAAGATTCGCGGGGCACGCGAGAACAACCTGAAGAATGTCTCGCTCGACATCCCCAAGCGGAAGATCACGGTCTTCACGGGCGTCTCGGGTTCGGGCAAGTCGTCCCTGGTTTTCGGCACCATCGCGGCGGAGAGCCAGCGGCTCATCAACGAGACCTATCCGGCCTTCGTGCAGCAGTTCATGCCGCACTATGGCCAGCCGGACGCGGAGAGCCTGGAGAACATCTCCGCCGCCATCATCGTGGACCAGCAGCGGCTGGGCGGGAACTCACGCTCCACGGTCGCCACCGTCACCGACGCCGCGCAGATGCTCCGCGTGGTGTTCTCACGCCTCGCCGAGCCGCACCTGGGCAGCCCAGGCTTCTATTCCTACAACGACCCCCGGGGGCTTTGTTCGGAGTGCGAGGGAATCGGTCAGGTCGCGTCCATGGACATGGACGCCGTCATCGACAAGTCCAAGTCCCTCAATGAGGGCGCCATCCTGCCCAAGGACTATGCGGTCGACAGTTGGTACTGGGCCATCTACGCACGCTCGGGCTTCTTCGACGTCGACAAGAAGCTGTCCAAGTACACGAAGGAGGAGATGGAGAAGCTCCTCCACCTGGACGACGGCCGGAAGATCAAGCTCGACAAGATGAACCTCACCTACGAGGGCCTTGTCCCCAAGCTGCGCCGGACGCTGGGTTCCAAGGACCCTGAGACGGTCCAGCCGCACGTCCGCGCCGAATACGAGCGCATCTTCACCCGAGCCATCTGCCCTTCCTGCAAGGGTGGGCGCCTCAACCAGGCCGCGCTCGGCAGCCACATCCTGGGCAAGAACATCGCGGAGTGCTCCGCGATGCAGGTGTCGGACCTCGCCGCGTTCGTCCGGAAGATTGCCGCTCCGTCCGTGGGGCCCATGCTGGAGGCCCTGGCCCACCGGCTCGACAACCTGGTGACCATTGGCCTGGGGTACCTCAGCCTCGACCGCGAGAGTTCGACGCTGTCGGGTGGAGAGAGCCAGCGGGTGAAGATGGTGCGGCACCTGGGCTCCAGCCTCACCGATGTGACGTACATCTTCGATGAGCCCAGCGTGGGGCTCCACCCGCACGACGTAGGTCGGCTCGCGGGCCTGATGCAGCAGTTGCGCGACAAGGGCAACACCGTGCTCATCGTGGAGCACAAGCCGGACATGATTGCCATTGCGGACCATGTGGTCGACATGGGGCCCAAGGCCGGCAACAAGGGTGGACAGGTTGTCTTCGAGGGCACCTACGAGGGGCTGCTGACCTCGGGCACTCTCACGGGCAACCACATGAAGAAGCACCAGCCGCTGAAGACCACGCCTCGAAAGCCCACGGGGCAGCTTCAAATCAAGGGCGCCCGGCTCAACAACCTCCAGGACCTGTCTGTTTCGATTCCGCGGGGTGTGCTCACGGTGGTGACGGGGGTGGCGGGCTCAGGGAAGTCGTCGCTGATTCAGGGCTGCCTGCCCAAGGCGTACCCGGAGACCATCATCATCGACCAGAACCTGGCTCGGGGCTCGCGCCGCTCCAACACCGCCACGTACACCGGCATCCTCGACAACGTCCGCAAGGCCTTCGCCAAGGCGAACAAGGTGGATGCCGCGCTGTTCTCCGCCAACTCGAAGGGGGCCTGCCCGGACTGCAGTGGCCTGGGCGTCATCTACACGGACCTGGCGCACCTGGACCCGATGGTGACCGTCTGTGAGACGTGCGAGGGCAAGCGGTTCACCGAGGAGGTGCTGGCGCACCGGTTGCGCGGCAAGTCCATCAGCGAGGTCTACGAGATGGCCATCAGTGACGCGGTGGCCTTCTTCACCGAGCCGGCGATTGCCAAAATCCTCCAGGGGCTGGATGACGTCGGGCTCGGCTACCTCACGCTGGGGCAGCCGCTGTCAACGCTGTCGGGCGGTGAGCGCCAGCGGTTGAAGCTTGCCGCCGAGCTGGGCCGTTCTGGGAACATCTACGTGCTTGATGAGCCCACCACGGGCCTGCACATGAACGACGTGGACACGTTGATTGGCCTGTTCGACCGGCTGGTGGATGCCGGGTCGACGGTCATCGTCATCGAGCACAACCTCGACGTGGTGTCCCGCGCGGACTGGGTCATCGACCTGGGACCCGGCGCCGGGCATGAGGGCGGACAGGTCGTCTTCGAAGGCCTTCCGGCTCAGCTCGCGACGCACCCGCGCTCGCTGACCGGGCAGCACATGGCCCGCCGAGGCAAGGCGTAACGGCGGGCCCGGCGGAGCGGTGAGAGACACCTCGCACCGCTCCGGCCTATGCGTGCAGCTCAGGACTTCGCGGGCTCCAGCTTCCACGGGACGAGGTTGTAATAGTCGTCCTTGGGATAGAGCTTGCCGCTGTCTCCTTCGAACGAGAGCGTCTTGTCCGCGCGATCGTCGCCCTTCTCGGCCCGCCAGCGGTTGCGGATGTAGAACTCATCCGTCTTGCCCGGCACGGGGATGAACTTCCAGGGGACGAGGTCCGCCACGTTGTCCCGGTGGAAGAGCTTGAGCGTGTTGCCATCGAAGGACAGGTGGTAGTCCAGCCGCTTGTCGCCCAGGTCCGCGCGCCAGCGGCTGCGGATGTAGTACTCGTCCGACTTGCCGGGCACGGGAATCAACTTCCAGGGGACCAGGTCGTTCGTGTTGTCATCGGCGTAGAGCTGCACGTTCTCCCCAGAGAAGCTCAAGTGCTTGTTGACGCGCTTCTCGCCGGGGTCGGCCCGCCAGCGGCTTCGGAAGTAGAACTCCTTGTTCGCCATCGAGGAGACATCGGGGCGGGTGAAGCCCTCGGTCCGGATGTGCGTGTCGACGGCTTGCATCATCCAGGTCTTCTTCTTCTGGATGTCCGAGTCCTGGGGGAAGTATTCGGCCGTGAAGAGCTCGTACAGCGGCTTCAAATCGAGCTGGAGCGGCTTGGGGTCCTGCCGGATGCTCTTCACCCACTCGTTGAAGTCCGTGCTGGGCGTGCCGCCCACCCACTGGATGCTGTCGATGGTCAGCCCGCTGGACTGCTTGAACGCGGAGCTGGAGGACGTGGAGGTGCTCGTTCCCGTATTGGCGGTGGCGCCCTGGTAGGTGGCCGACGCGGACGAGGAGATGTCGACGCCCCGCTCCACGAATCTGGAGTACTCCTTGGAGGAGATGTGGACGCGTTGGTACATCCGTCCACCGAACGTGACCTCCCGGGCGTAGTGCGTGCCGAAGGTCTTGATGAACGCGGCGCAGGCGCTCTCCGACGTGAGCTTCGCCACCTCGCTGGTGAACCGGCTGCTCAGCGGCAGCTTCTTGATGAAGTCGTGGTTGAGCTCAATCGAGCAGTCCTCGAAGAAGCTCTGGACGAACGTCTCAATGGTTTCATTCGAGCTGCTGGTCTTCTCGAGCTGCCGATACGTGAGGCTGGCGCTGAACGACACCAGTCCCGGAATGTCCAGCCCCGCGCTGACAGTGTGCTCGAAGCTGTGCGAGAAGTCGAAGGAGGAGAACCACGTCTGCGTGCGAGAGGTGCGCTCGCCCCGGGATTCAGAGAGGTAGCGCGTCCCTTCGGGGATGTAGAGGCTCTTGTCCGGCGTGAGCTGCGTGCAGGACTCCGGGGTAATCTGGACGATGCTCTCGGTCGTGGCGCCTCCGCCGTCCCGGATGCGCTGGCTCAGGTCCAGCGGGTTGATTCGGATGACGTCGTAGCACCTGCCAAGAAAATCGATGTTCTTGTATGGGACCGTTCCCTCGAACTTGTTGAAGTCGATCTGCATTGGCTCGGCCATGTTCGGAACTCCCTGGGTGGGGTGGGGGTGGGCATTCCAGGAGGTTGTGCCGGGCGCGACGGAAACACGGGCTTTCTGGCCGTTGGAACCGGGGCTGCCCCGTGGGCCGAGGTGAAAGTCGGGACGAATGTCTGGAAGCCCGCGCTGTTGAGCGGGGCCTGTCCTGGAGCGGAATGTGCCCTCGCCTCAAAGGGCGGTGCCGTCTCGTCGGTGCGCGCCGGGTTTGACGTCGATGGCGGTCGCTGCCCCGGTGTCGGGCCCGAAAGTCTGGTTCGGCTCGGCGTTGAGCCGCTTCACCCGTGCGCTCCCCGACGTCGTCGTCAACCAGACCTGGGCGGACTCATGGGCGGCCAGGGCAGGGAGAACAGAGCGCGGTACGCCGCAAGCGTGAAACGCATGAGGCACTCCAGGAATCGTGGAAACGGCCTGACTTTGGTTTCAGGCCATCCCTGGAGTGCCAGTCGTGCGGCAACGAACGTCTACCGGCGGCGGCGCTGCTGCATCGCCCGGCGAGCCGCGGCCCGGGCCTCACCGCGCGCCGCGACTTCCTTGAGCGCTTCTTCCTCGCCGCTGTCTCCCGACAGGAACCCGGAGAGGGTGCGGATGGTGGGGTAGCGGAAGAGGTCCACCAGCGTGAGGGGCTTCTCCACCTGGGCCTTGAGCTTCTCCAGCACCTGCACCATCAGCAGCGAGTGGCCGCCCAGGTCGACGAACTTGTCCTCCACGCCGACCTTGTCGAGCTTGAGCACGTCCTGCCAGATGCTGGCAATCAGCGCCTCCGTCTCGCCTTCCGGCCGGATCAGCTCCCCGCGCGCCTGCGCCTGCTCCGGGGGTGGCAGGGCCTTGCGGTCCACCTTCTTGTTCGGCGTCTGGGGGAAGGTGCTCAGCGTCACGAAGGCCTGCGGCACCATGTACTCGGGCAGCCTCGTGCGCAGGAACTCGCGCAGCGCGTCCGCCGCGGGCGGCTCGCCCGGCTTCGCGATGAGGTAGGCCACCAGCCGCTTGTCGCCCGGAATGTCCTCGCGGACGATGACGACCGTCTCCCGCACCGCGGGGTGTTCGCCCAGCCGGGATTCGATTTCGCCCAGCTCGATGCGGAAGCCGCGCACCTTCACCTGGTGGTCCAGCCGGCCGATGAACTCCACCAGGCCGTCCTGCCTCCACCGCGCGGCATCGCCGGTGCGGTACATCCGCGCGCCCGGCTGGGAGGAGAACGGGTCCGGCACGAAGCGCTCGCGGTCCATCTCCGGACGGTGGTGGTAGCCCCGCACCACGCCCTCGCCGCCGATGTACAGCTCACCCGCCGCGCCAATGGGCAGCGGACGCTGCTGCGCATCCAGGATGTAGAGCTGCGTGTTCGCGATGGGCGTACCGATGGGCACGCCTTCGCCCACGTTCTTCACCGGCTGGGTGGAGGACCAGATGGTCGTCTCGGTGGGGCCGTACATGTTGATGACGTCGCCGGACACCGTCTCGGAGAGCTGACGCGCCAGCGGGACGGGGAAGGCCTCGCCGCCCACCATCATCTTCTTCAGCCGCTTGAGGCCCTCGCGCGAGCGCTCCTCGGCCAGCAGCATGCTTGCCTGGGACGGCGTGCACTGGAGGTGCGTCACCGCGTGACGCTCCAGCAGCGCGGGGATGGAGCCGTCCAGTTCGGGCTCGGCGCCCGGCTGGCCCACGCCCGAGTTGGCCCGCTGGCGCACCTCGGCCAGCAGCGGCAGGTGCTTCATCACCAGCTCCGTGGGCACACCGAAGTCCACGAGGCAGGCAATCTCGTCCACGTCCAGGCCCTTGAGCCGGTCCACGAGCGCGACGCACGCATCGACGCTGCCGAACAGGCCGGAGGACTGGAAGTAGCGCTCGAAGGAGAAGTCGAGCAGCGCGTCCATCTCCTCGGCGGACAGGTGGTCGGTGCCGAAGTTGCCGTTGGCCAGCGTCGTCTGTGCTTTGAAGGCCGGGAAGCTCCAGGCCGCCTCCTTGATGAGGCCCACCGACGACCTGAGGTACGACTTCATCGGCTCGCGGACGACCTCCTTCACGGACGCCTCGGAGTCACCGACGAAGGTGTGCAGCATCAGCGACACGGTGCCCTTGCCGGGGTGGCCGGCCTTGGCCCACGTTTCCCGGTAGAGGGCAATCTTCTGCGCCACCTCTTCCACTGATTGGCCCAGCAGGTGGGTGAGGACGTGGCAGCCCGCGCGCGCGGCTTCCTCGAACGTCTCGGGGTTGCCCGCGGTGGTGACCCAGATGGGCAGCTCTTTCTGCACCGGGCGGGGCAGGGTGCGCAGCTTCACGGTGTGGCCCGTGCCGCTCTTCGTCTCCAGCGCCTCGCCGCGCCACAGCCGGCGCACGTCTTCAATCTGCTGGAACATGATGCGCTTGCGGTCCGGGAAGGACTCCGGACGCAGCGCGAAGTCGTTGGGCTGCCAGCCCGCGGCGAACGAAATGCCCACGCGGCCGTGGGAGATGTTGTCCACCACGGACCAGTCCTCGGCGATGCGCAGCGTGGGGTGCAGCGGCGACACGAGGCTGCCGGCGCGAAGCTGCACGTTGCGCGTCACCGCCGCCAGCGCGGCCGACGTCACCGCCGGGTTGGGGAAGAGTCCGCCGAACGCGTGGAAGTGCCGCTCCGGCGTCCAGACGGCGCAGAAGCCGTTCGTGTCCGCGAAGCGCGCGCTCTCCATGAGCAGGTCATAGCGGCCCTCGGGACGCTCGCCTTCATCACTGGAGAAGTAGAAGAGGCTGAACTCCATGGCGCGCGAGGCGTGCTTGCCGGCCTGCGCCGCGTCGTGCCGCTCCGCGTGCAGCACCACCGTGAAGCCGCGCGTGAGCGTCCAGAGCAGCTCCAGCACGGAGATGTCGAAGTTGAGGCTCGTCACCGCCAGCCAGGTGCCGCGCTCCGTGCCCAGGCGCTCGTCCATGCCGACGCCGAAGTTCACGACGTTGCGGTGTTCAATCATCACCCCCTTGGGCTTGCCCGTGCTGCCCGAGGTGTAGATGACGTAGGCCAGGCTGTCCGGCGTGGCCGGCGGCGTCTGGGCCTCCGGCGCGGCGGCGATGCGCTCCCACTGCTGGTCCACCGCGAGCACGGCCTTCGCCGCGGACGGAACGCGGGACAGCAGCCGTTCCTGAGTGAGCACCAGGTGGCAGCCCGCGTCCTCCTCCATGAACGCGATGCGCTCGGCGGGATAGGCCGGGTCCAACGGCACGTAGCAGCCACCCGCCTTGTGCGTGGCCAGCACGCCCACCATCATCTCCAGCGAGCGCTCCATGAAGATGCCCACGCGCACGTCGCGGCCCACGCCCGCGCCGCGCAGGTGCCGTGCGAGCACCTCGGCGCGCGCGTCCAGCTCGCGGTAGGTCAGCGAGGTGCCCCGGCAGATGAGCGCGGTGTCGTCCGGTGTGCGCCGCGCCTGGGCCTGGAAGAGCGAGGCCAGGGTGGCGTCGCGGGGGAAGTCCCGCCGCGTGTCGTTCCACCGGGTCAGCAGCTGGCGCTCCTCCGCGCCCAGCAGGTCATGCTCGCCCACCGCCTTGCCCGGCGCGTCCCGGAGCGATGCGAGGAACGCGTTGAGCTGCCGCGCCACGTCGTCCACGCGGGCCTTGTCCACGCGCGTGGCATCGAAGTGCAGGTGGGTGTGTCGGCCCTGCGCATCCACGTCAATGACGAGCGCCGCGCCACCCACGGCGGGGTTCGTCGCTCCGATGCGCAGCGCGACGGGATACGCCACTTCGCCGCCGTGGCGCTGGAGGTTGGAGAGCTGGGCGGAGCGACCCAGGACGTCGCGCGCGAGCACGCCCTTGTCGCGCAGTTGCGTCAGCTCCTTGCGGAAGGCACCCGCGGCCTGCTCCGGCGCATCCTTCATCGGCAGCTCGATGCGCAGCGGGAGCTGCGAGGCGAAGAAGCCTTCCACGCCTTCGATGCGGGCGCGCGTGGACGCATCCGCGTAGCCGACGTCGAAGCGGGGCTCGGGGGACAGGCGCGCCAGGAACGCGATGGCGGTGAAGAGCAGCCGCTCCTCGGGAGGCAGGTCCGTGACCCAGCCTGGGGCAAGGTCGCTGGCCTCGAACTTCAGCGTGTGCGTCCCCACGTCCTTGGAGCTGCCGCCCAGGAAGGGCAGGTCCGGTGGCGCGAGCGTCTCCAGGCGACGGAGGAAGAACGACTCCGCCTTGCCCGCCTGCGTGCCCACCTCGGTCAGCCGGGCGCGCAGCTCCGGAGCGGCGGCGGGCAGGAGGTCACCCCGGGCAAGCATTCGAGCGCCGAGCACGTCGGCCCACGACAGCGGCGCGCCGCACAGCCCCTTGGGGCCCTTCAGCGTGAGGTCGCCGCCCTGGAGCGCCACCGTCAGCGCGTCACCTTCGATGTCGAGCACGGTGCCCGGGGCGGACTCGGATGCCGGCTCGGAGCGGCGGGCCTCGGAGATGGCGATGGGCGCGTTGCCCAGCCACACCTTCGCGAAGGACAGTGGGTTGGGGTAGCCGCCGTAGTCGAGCGCCGACACCAGCGCGTGCGCCACGTCCACGTCTCCGTGGAGGTCGAGGACGCCCGCGGCCTCCGGACGCTGCGCGAGGCCGAAGTAGCTGCGCTGCGCGAAGTCCTGTTCCTTCGCCTCGGACGTGCCCGCGACCAGCTCTTCCGCGAGCTCCGCGAAGGTCTCCATGCCCAGCGTGTAGCAGCGGGCGTTGAGGCTGAAGGCCGTCTCACCGGGGGCGATGTCGAAGAGGCGCTGCTTGAGGATGCGGCCCTCGTCCGCGCCCTTCGTCATCTCGTGCCACGTGACGCCGTGCTGAGGCTCCCGGTTCAGCAGCGCCCACGACGTGACATTGAGTCCGGCGTAGCGGGGCAGCGGGCCGTCATGGAAGTTGATGGCCATGCGCCGGGGCAGGCGCAGGACTTCGTCCTTCACCATGCTCAGGTTGACGATGCTGAAGAGCCAGTCGAAGGGCGCCTGGGACAGGAAGGGCAGCACCTGCTCGCCGGGCGGCACGTGCGGCACGCCCTGCTCCTCCGCCCACTTCTGGAGCGCGGGCTCGCGCGTGACGAGCCCGAGAATCCGGACGCCCCGCTCGGTGAGGGCTTGTGCACAGGGAACGACGAGGGTGCCCTCGCCAATGATGAAACAGCTGGGCGACTCCGGAGCCGCGCTCATTCAGTGCCTCCTGCGTTGCTGCGATTCGGGTGTTCCCCGCTCACAAGCCCAGGCCCTGCCGGGCGTCGGCGAGCGCGGGGGGATGCTTCAGAAGCTCGGCGTGACCGATGCCGGGGTACGTCTTGAGGGGGACGCGAAGCCCACGGCTGACGCGCTCGCCCTGGACGGGGGGCAGCGCGCTGTCAGCGCCTCCATGCAGCACGAGCGCGGGCGGGAGTCGCTTGGGTTGCAGCAGCGGCTGGTTGTCGTACCGGTGCCGCCCGACGAGGCTGCCGATGAGCCCCGTGCGCCCTACCTTCATCGCCTGGAACGGCGCGAACAGCACCAGTCTCCGAGCGGGCGTCTCCTGCGCCCGAAGCGCGTGGGCCGCCGCGAGCGCCGACATGGTTCCCATGGAGAAGCCCACGAGGTGGATGTCCTGCGCCGCGGCAGGATGCGTCTCCGTCAGCCAGCGCATGGCGCTCGCGGCGCTGTCTCGGAGTGCTTCGGGGGAGGGCTTGCCCGGCGAGCCGTCGAAGCCGGGCGGCGCGATGGCGGCCAGCCCGAGTCCGCGGCCTTCGTCCAGCGAGAGCAGGACGGACTTCGCCTCCGCGAGGTACCCCGGGGTGTTGCCGCCGAAGTACACCAGCCAGCGCGTCTCACCCGCGGAGGGCGGCCGCGTCAGGGCGACGAGCCTGGGCGGCGCGTCGGGGCCCGTCACCGTCCATCCATCCGAGGCCAGGCTCGCCCGTTCCTCCGCCGATAGGGGCGCGCCGGTGTAGGGGAACGGGCCCGGGAGATCCGCGTCGTCTCGAGTCAAGCCCACCATGAGTATCCCCACCGCCAGCACGGCGGCTGTGACCAGCGGGAAGCGCTGGTTCACCCTGAAGCGCGCCCCTCTCACTGAGTGCCCACCCGGCGCGCTTCGTCACGCGTGCCGCGCTGGGCCTCGTCCAGGGCCTCCCGGAGCAGCCGCCCCAGGACGTGGACGTTGGGCTCGCGGACCAGGCTGTCGTGGTCACCCGGCACCTCGCGGATGTTCAGCGCTGGCACCAGCGGCTCCCAGCCCAGGCTGGTGCCCATGTGCGCGTAGATGGCGTGAATCTCCTGCGCGCGGAACAGCGTCACGGGACCGGCGTAGGGGCTCGGGACGTAGCGGCTGGCCAGGGCCTGGAAGCGCTCGGTGAGCTGGAGGTTGCGCAGCTCGATGGGCAGCGCTTCCCCCCGCTGCTCGTACCAGCGCAGCTTGAGCTGGCTCAACAGCCGGGTGCCGTCGCGCTCCACCTTGGTGCGCAGCTTCCGGCTGACATAGCTGGCCGCGCCCTCCCGGCGCAGCTCCCGCAGGCGCTCAGGGAGGGACTGGCGCCGCTCCTGGGTGGACGGGTGGAAGGTGTCCAGGAACGCGACCAGCGCCACCGGCTCACCCAGCGCGTGCAGCCGCTGCGCTATTTCGTAGGCGACCACGCCGCCGCCAGAGTAGCCGCCGAGCAGGTAGGGCCCGTGGGGCTGCACCTGGCGGATGCTCTCCAGGTAGATGGACGCCATCTCCTCGATGCTGTCGGCCGGAGGCAGCTTGCCGTCCACGCCACGCGCCTGGAGCCCGTAGAAGGGCTGCTCCTTGCCGAGCGTCTGCGCCAGTTCGCGGAAGTTGAGGACGTTGCCGCCCGCGCCGTGCACGCAGAAGAAGGGGAGGGCATTGCCGCCCTTCTGGATGGTGACCAGCGGAGACCAGCTCTTCGGCACCGCCTTGACGCCCGGGACCTGCGCGGCCGGCGCCGTGTCACCCGGACCCGCGTCCGGCGTGAAGGGAATCCCGGCGGCCTCACGCACCAGCGCGGCGCACTGCTCCAGCGTGGGGGCCTCGAACAGCGTGGCCAGCGTCAGGTCCGCGCCCAGCGTCTTCTTGATGCGCGCGAACAGGCGCACGGCGATGAGCGAGTGTCCGCCCAGCTCGAAGAAGTTGTCCTTGAGCCCTACCTTCGGCGCACCGAGCAGTTGCTGCCACAGCTCCGCCAGCTTGCGCTCCACGTCGTCGCGCGGTGCGTCCGCGGCCGCCACACCGGACGGCGCGCCTGCCTGGGCCGTGGCCGTCGCCGCCGCGGGCTTCGCCTCCTGCTTCGGGCGCATGCGGGCCGCGAGGGTGTGCAGGTCCATGGAGCTGACAAAGAGCGCGGGCGTGTCCTTGAGGGCCAGCGCGCGCAGGAAGGCGTCCTGACCTTCCGCCGGCTTGATTCCCAAAGGCAGCCAGCTCTCCAGCAGTGAGCCCTTCTTCTGCGGCGAGCGGCCGAAACGCCGCGCCTCGACGGACGCGACGAGGTAGCCCTCGATGGCGCAGAATACATTCCCGTCCGTGTCGGTGAGCGTGACGTCGAGCAGCGCGCCGCGGCCTTCCTCCTGGCGCACGCGGACGAGGCTCAGCGCCACCTGCGGCCAGGGGCCCCAGACCTGAAGCTGCCGGTAGGAGACGGGCACGTGCAGCTTCCCCGGCTGTCCTGCGTCGGGGAGCAGGGAGAAGGCAAAGCCGGAGGCGATGTCCAGCAGCCCGGGCGGAATCCCGTACGTCGACAGGTCCTCGCGGTAGGCGGCGGGCAACTCCAGGCGGCCCAGGGCCTCGGACGTGCCGAAGCCCGCGTCGCGCAGCACCTTCCAGCGTGGACCGAACGCGATGAGCGCGTCCTGCGGAAGGGACTGCTCGCCCTCGCCGAAGGTCAGCGGCCGCTCACCGCAGCGAACCTTCGCCGCGGACACGTTCAGCGCCGCGGGGCGCTGGCCCGTGGCTCGGTGGAGCCGCGCCGTGGCGTGCTCCGTCCATGCGTTTCCGGCCGCGCGGCTGCGCACGCGGAAGGTGAAGCCGTCGCCCTCCGGCGCCAGCCCGATCTCCACCTCCCGTACCTCGCCGTCCGGGACGTCCAGCGGTGACACCAGCGAGAGCTGCGACAACTCCAGCGGCTCGCCAGGACGCGCCAGCGCCCAGGCGGCGCGGGCCAGCTCGACATAGGCCGTGCCGGGGAGGACGGGGCCTCCGCCGCGCATCCGGTGCTCATCCAGCACCCAGTGGGCCTTCGCGTCGTAGATGGCGCGGAAGATGTGGTGCCCTTCGGGGGCCTCCACGCGCCGCTGAAGCAGCGGGTGGCTGACGGACTCACCGGGCGGCAACTGCGGCGCGAGCTGCGCCGCGGCCATGCCGACCTCCTGCCAGACGCCCCAGCCCAGCGCGAGTGCGCGCTTCGCGACGCCCGTGGCCTCCAGCCGTGTCGCCTGCGCCAGCAGGTACGCGTTGGCGGCGACGTAGTCCACCTGCCCCGGGGGGCCGAGCCACGCGCTCGTCGATGCGAAGCTGACGAAGAAGTCCAGTGCCGCGCCTTGCAGCGCTTCTTCCAGCGCGAGCGCCCCCATCGCCTTGGGCGCGAGCACCCGCAGGGCAGAGTCGCGTGTCTTCGCCTCCAGCGGCCCGTCCTCGAGCGTTCCCGCCGCGTGCACCACGCCATGCAAGGTGCCGAAGCGCTCCCGCACCTGGGCGATGGCCGCGCGCAGTTGACCGGCGTCAGTGGTGTCCGCCTTGAGCAGCAGCACCTGCGCGCCCAGGCCTTCCAACGTGCGCTGAAGCTCCGCGTGCGACGCACTGGCCGCCGACCGCGACACCAGCGCGAGCCGGGCCTTCACCTTGCGAGCGAAGAGCTCGGCGAGCGTGCGGCCGATGCCGCCCAGGCCGCCCGTGATGAGGTAGACGCCCTGCTCACGCAGCGGCGTCGGGCCCTCGTCCAGCGCCGTCCGCTCCACCACCTGCACCAGCCTGCGTCCACCGCGCAGCGCCACCGGCGCCTCGACGTCCGAGCGCAGCAGCTCGTCCGCGAGCTCCCGCGCCTGACCCATCACGTTGGCCACCAGTTGCAGGTCCACCACGCGGGCCTTGAGCTCGGGAAGCTCCTTGGGTCCCACGAGCAGTGGACCGAAGCTGAGCGCCTGCTCGGGGCTCGTGGCGTGTCCTTCGGCGGGCAGGGCCTCCTGGGTCACCCGCATGTAGCGCAGGCCCGGAGGCAGCGACTCGGAGGTCAGGGACTGCATCAGCGCCAGCGGCGTGAGGAAGTACCGCGACACCGCGCGTTCCCAACCCAGCGGGGTCATGTCCCGGCCGGTGATGTCCACGATGCGAGGTGGCACGCGCCCCTCGGTGCCCAGCGCATCCCAGAGCGCTTCCCAGTCCTCGCGCGCGTCGAACCGCAGGGTGAAGTGCCCCGCGTCCGCGCGGCCAAAGGCATCACCCGGCAGTACGCGCATCACCTGGGCGCCGCGAGCCGACAGCTCGCGAGCCAGCTCGCTGATCAGCAGGTGCTGCTCGCCCACGAGGAGCCAGCGCTCGTTCTCCGTTGGGGCCTCCGGCGCCACGCCGGCCTGCTCACGGAAGCGCGGCACATAGCCCCAGCGCGACACGTTCTCTTCACGCACCAGCGGGCGCTCACCCTCGCGCCGCGCCATGAAGGTGCCGCTTCCCGGCTCCACCCAGTGGCGCTCGCGCTCGAAGGCATACGTGGGCAGCGCCACGCGGCGCCGCTTCTGGCCATCGAAGAGCGCGGCGGCGTCCAGGTCCACGCCCGCGGCCCAGAGGCGGCCGAGCGCGAGCTGGAAGAACGCCAGGTCCGCCACGGTGTCGTTGGGGTGCCGCAGTGACGGCACCAGTTGCTCGGCCTGCGGCTTCTCCACCTGGGCGCGCAGCAGCTGCGTCAGCGTCTGGCCGGGGCCGACCTCCAGGTAGACGCGCGCCTTGTCCGCCAGGAGCACGCCCGCGCCCTCGGCGAAGCGCACCGGCTGGCGCAGGTGCCGCACCCAGTAGTCGGGCGACGTGGCCTCCTCCGGCGTCACCCAGGTCCCGGTGACGTTGGAGATCCACGGGCCGGTGGGCTTGGAGAAGCGCACCGTGCCCAGGAACTCACGGAAGGGCGCGAGGATGGGCTCCAGCATGCGCGAGTGCGCGGCCACGCGGATGTGCAGCCGCCGCGCCTCCACCTCGCGAGCCTTGAGCTGGGCCTCCAGCGCCTCGATGGCGGCCACTTCACCGGAGACGAGGCACAGCCCCGGCGCGTTGTGCGCGCCCAGGTCCAGGCCCTCGCCCAGCAGTGGCTTCAGCTCCGCCTCGGGCATCTCCACGCTGAGCATCGCGCCGGCGGGGAGCTGGTCGAAGAGGCGGCCACGGCAGGCGACGATGCCCAGCGCGTCCTTCACGGAGAACACGCCGTTGAGCTGCGCGCAGGCGTACTCGCCCATGCTGTGGCCCATGCAGGACTGCGGCGTCAGGCCACGCGCCTTCCACAGCGCGGCGAGCGACAGCTCCACGGACAGCAGCGCCGGCAGCGCGTACGTGGCCTGCTCCAACTGGGCGCGGGCTTCCTTCTCGGCGCCGGCCTCCGGGAAGAGCAGAGGCCGCAGCTTCAACGACTGGTGCTGTTCGAGCAGCGACAGGCACTCATCCAGCGCGCGGCGGAACAC
The DNA here is from genome assembly GCF_006547365.1 of Myxococcus sp. AB056. Taxonomy (NCBI): domain Bacteria; kingdom Pseudomonadati; phylum Myxococcota; class Myxococcia; order Myxococcales; family Myxococcaceae; genus Myxococcus; species Myxococcus sp. AB056. The sequence continues at coordinate 90,880 of NZ_VHLB01000017.1, forward strand.
GGGCTCCTGCTCGTAGAGACCCTTCGCCATGCCCGGGTACTGCGCGCCGCCGCCCGGGAAGAGGAAGACGACGGAGCGGCCCTCCGCCTCCGTCTGTGCCTGGGCCGTCCGTGCGGCCTCTGGCTGCGACAGCAGGCGCACGGCGTCCTCGCGGGACGAGGCCACCACGGCGCGGCGATGCGCGAAGCGGCGGCGGCCCTCGAGCAGGGTGTACGAGGTGTCACCCAGGTTCGGCGCGTCGGCTTCACCCAGCCGCGTGGCCAGCCGCTGGGCGGCGCGCTCCAGGGCGGCGGGGGTGCGCGCGGACAGCCACAGCGTCTCGAAGGGACGCGCGGCGGACGTCTGCGGCTGCGCGGGCGCCTCCTCCAGGATGACGTGCGCGTTGGTGCCACCCACGCCCAGCGAGTTCACCGACGCCCGGCGCGGCCGGCCCTTGGCGGCAGGCCAGTCGCGCAGCGCGGCGTTCACGCTGAAGGGCGAGCGCGCGAAGTCGATCTGTGGGTTGGGCTTCTCGAAGTGCAGCGTGGGCGCCATCTGCTTGTGGCGCAGCATCTGGACGACCTTGACGAAGCTCGCCACGCCCGCGGCCGTGTCCAGGTGGCCGATGTTCGTCTTCACCGAGCCGATGCGGCAGAACCCGCTCTTCTGCGTCTGCGTGCGGAAGGCCTGGGTGAGGGCGGTGATTTCAATCGGGTCGCCCACCGGCGTGCCGGTTCCGTGGCACTCGATGTAGTCGATGGAGTCGGCGCTGATGCCGGAGACGTTGAGCGCCTCCACGACGGCATCCGCCTGCCCGTCCACGGACGGCGCCAGGTAGCCCACCTTGCGCGCGCCGTCGTTGTTCACCGCGCTGCCCTTCACCACCGCGTAGATGGTGTCGCCATCCGCCAGCGCGTCCTCCAGGCGGCGCAGCACGATGACGCCCGCGCCGCTGCCGAAGAGCGTGCCCTGGGAGCGGTGGTCGAACGCGCGGCAGTGCCCGTCCGGTGAGAGGATTTCTCCCTCCTGGTACAGGTAGCCGCGGTAGTGCGGCAGCTCCAGCGTGACGCCGCCCGCCAGCGCCAGGTCGCACTCGCGCGCCAGCAAGCTCTGGCAGGCGGAGTGGATGGCGACGAGCGACGTGGAGCACGCCGTCTGCACGTTGAGGCTGGGCCCGCGCAGGTCCAGGAAATACGAGACACGGGTGGTGAGGAAGTCCTTGTCGTTGCCCGTGTGCCGCACGAGGAACAGTCCCACCTGTTCCATCAGCTGCGGGTTGGTGAAGAGGTTGTAGGGCATGTACGCGTTCATGCCCGAGCCGCCGAACACGCCGACGGGCCCCTTGAACCGCTCCGGCGGATGACCGCTGTGCTCCAGCGCTTCCCAGCACACTTCCAGGAAGTGGCGGTGCTGCGGGTCCATGAGGGACGCCTCGCGCGCGCTGAAGCCGAAGAAGCCCGCGTCGAAGTCCTCCAGGCCCTCGTACACCATGCCCGACTTCACATAGTTCGGGTCCTGGAGCAGCGCCGGGTCCACGCCCGCGCTCAAGAGCTGCGCGTCACTGAAGTGCGTGACGGACTCGACGCCGTCGCGCACGCGGCGCCAGAACGTGTCCACATCGCGCGCACCAGGCAGTCGCGCGGCCATCCCGACCACCGCGATGTCTGGTGAATCCGCAAGCCCTTCAACGTCTTCCGTCATGACAGTAGTCCTGGAAAGTACCGCTTCCAGCAGTTCAAATCAGCACAGTTTGAGGAGGGTCGAACCCGCCCCAGCTTTGGAACCGGTGTACCAAGGTCTGTCACGACATCCCCCCGCTGCGCTCAGCCTACTCGTGTGTGGCATTGAGCCCGAATATCTGGCGCAGCCGTCCGAGTATACGGCCGACCTCGGCGGGAATGGCGTCGTTGCTCGTTCCGCTCGCTTCGGCCACCGCGCGCAGCTGGGTCCGCCGTTGGGCAAGCATGGAGGAGAGCTGCCGGGCCAGGCCGGGATACTCCGTGAAGAGGCGGGCGAAGGTGGGGCGGTCTACTTCGAGGAGCAAGGAGTCCTCCACCGCCACCACCGTGGCCGAACGGCGCTCTCCCGTCAGTAGGCACATCTCTCCGAAGTAGCTGCCCCGACCCAGGCGGGTGACTTCCGACTGCGACTTCCCCGTGCGCACGCTCACCTCTCCGGAGGCGAGCACGTAGAAGGTCCGGCCCTCGTCGCCCTCCTGGATGATGCGCTCGCCGGCGCCGAAGCGGCGCACCAGCGACTCCTGGCGCAGCCGGTCCAGCTCCTCCGTGTCCAGGGACTGGAAGAGGTCCACGGCGCCCAGGAGGCTGCGGATGGTGTCCTCCGACAGCTCCGTGCGCGCCATCTCCTGCCGCACGTGCACCGTGCGCTGGGCGTAGGGAATCTCGATGTTCGCCCGGCGCAGCCGGTACCACAGGCGGGTGTGGAGGTCCTCCTTCACCGCGTCGGCCAGGCCGTAATCGCCGATGAAGAACCGCACCATGTAGCGGATGGCGGAATCCTCGTAGCTCAGCGTGCGCGCGATGGGCGACGGCTCCGGGAGGATGAGGGGGGTCTCCCGCATCGTCTCCAGCAGCGCGTGCTTGACCTGGTTGGGCGCGGCGTCCCGTGACAGGCGGAACTCCACGTCGATGCCGACGGGGTTGGGGTCCTGGGTGAAGTTGAGGACCAGCTCCTTGGCCACCATGCTGTTGGGCAGCGTGATGACCTCGCGGCGGAAGTTGGCCAGCCGGATGGAGCGCCAGCCAATGAAGACCACGCGTCCGGTGTGTGTGCCGATGCGGATGAAGTGGCCGACCTCGAATGGGCGGTCCAGTTGGAGGGACAGGCCCGCGAAGAGGTTGCCCAGCGTCTCCTGGAGCGCCAGACCGATGACCACCGACAGCACCGCGGACGTGGCCACAAGGCCCGCCAGGTCCACGTTGAACTGGGTGCGCAGGAGCGGCAGGACCGCCAGTGGGTACAGCGTGAAGTCGATGACGTTGCGCAGGATTTTCGGTGTGCCCACCGCCGGCGCGCGCAGCCGGATCACCTTCAACGCCAGGGCCACGCTGGCGCGGATGCCACCGAAGGTGAACATCAGCATCCAGCTGATCTGGAGCGCCTTCTGCATGCCCTCTGGCGCCGTCGCGGGCAGGGCCCATGTGGCCAGCCGGAGGACGATGAACGCGATGAGGAGCCGGATGGCGCTCTTCAAATCCTGTCGCAGGTCGCCGTCATGGGAGGCGGCGCGCACCCCCATCAGCACGACGATGAGCAGCGCACCCACGGCCAGGGACAGGTTGCTCTGAAGGAAGGGCAGCAAGGCGAGGGGGAATGTCTCCCGCCATCTCCATGGGGGTCAAGGCGGCCGTTGACGCGTGCCGCGTGAGCGGGGATACACGCGCCATGACGCTCGCAACGGTACTGGGACAGCCTCGCGCGGTGGACGCCCTCCAGGCGGCCCTGCGCAGCGGCGCGGTCCACCACGCGTACCTCTTCGCCGGGCCGGAAGGGGTGGGCAAGGAGCTGGCGGCCGTCGGGCTGGCCCAGGCCCTCACGTGTCCCGAGCAGCCAGACGTGGGCTGCGGCGCCTGCGCGAGCTGCCAGCGGGTGGAAAGGGGCCTCCACCCGGACGTCACCTGGGTGATGCCTGACGATGAACGGGTATCCCGGGGGCTGGCGGGCCGGTCCGACTTCACCGGGACGCCTAGTCGGGAGCTGCGCGTGGAGCAGGTGCGCCAGCTCCAGGAGCGCATCGCCCTTCGCGGTCTGGAGTCGCGCCGCAAGGTGGCGCTCATCGTCTCCGCCCAGACCATGAACGTGCAGGCGCAGAACGCGTTCCTCAAGACGCTGGAGGAGCCGCCTTCGGACACCACGATCATCCTGGTGGCCAGCGCGATTGACCGCCTGCTGCCCACCATTCGCAGCCGGTGCGGAAAGGTACACTTCGGCCCACTGCCAGTGGACCTGGTGGCCCGGCGCGTGGCGGAGGCGCGCAAGCTGGACGCGGAGACGGCCATGCTCGCGGCCGTCATGGCGGGCGGCAGCCTGGGCCGGGCCATGGCGCTGGACGTGGACGCGCTGTCGCGGCGCAAGGACACCATCACCGCCTTCGAGGCCCTGCGCGGCGAGGACGCCGTCGGCCTGCTGCGCTTCGCGGAGGCCCATGGCGGCTCGCGCGAAGAGGCGGAGAGCACCCTGGAGCTGCTGGCGCTGTGGACGCGCGACGTGGCGCTGGTGAAGTCAGGCCTGGAGTCGGGGCTGGCCAACCGCGACATGGTGGAGCTGGCCCGGCAGGTGGCGGCCCGCACGTCCGACATCCTCCTGCACCGCCGGCATTCGCTGCTGGAGGCGGCGCGGGCGGCCATTGCCCGGAACGGTGCGCCCCGGCTCCAACTGGAGCGGATGCTCATCGACCTGTTCACGGAGGCATCGCGATGAGCGCCAGTGACATGGATGACGTGCTGGCCAGCGTGAAGGGGGGCAAGGTCGCCCCGGTGTACCTCTTGGTGGGCGAGGAGTTCCTGGTCCGCAAGGGCGCTGACGAGCTGGTGAAGCTGCTCGTCCCCGATGCGGCCATGGGCCTCAACCTGGCCGTGTTGGACGCGGGCAGCCCGCGCGAGGTGGCGCAGGAGCTGGCCACGCTGCCGCTGTTCCCCGGCCGCAAGGTGGTGCTGGTCCGCGACCCGGAGTTCCTGGCGCCCAAGAAGGGGCGAGGGGACGCGCTGGGCAAGGCGCGCGAGGCGTGGAAGGCGGGCAAGCGGAAGGAAGGCGCGCGGCGACTGTTGGCGCTGGCGGCCCGCGCGGGCTGGGGCGTGGAGCAGTTGGACCCGAGCACTCCCGGCGCGCCGTCGGTGGAGAAGTGGAAGGACGAGCTCAACGTCGAGCTGGCCGACGTGGACATGGCCTTCCTCAAGGAGGCAGCCGCCTTCTGCCGCGAGGAGCGCATCTCCGCGCCGGAGGGGGATGCCTCCGCGTTGCTGGACCTCATCCAGAAGGGCGTGCCGGCGGGCCATGCGCTGGTGCTGGCCGCGTCCGACATGGACGCGAAGAATCCGCTGGTGAAGCTGGCCCACGACAAGGGCTATGTCGTCGAGCGGAAGGTGGCGGCGCGTCACAAAGACCTGGACCTGACCGACATCGCGAAGGAGTTCCTGGCGCCCTTCAAGAAGAAGCTGGGGCCTGGCGCGCTGGACGAACTCAAGGAGCGCATCGGCGGGAACATCCGCCTGCTTCAGTCGGAGCTGGAGAAGCTGGCCACGTATTCGGAAGGGCCCGCCATTGAGCGGGCGGACGTGGCCGCGCTGGTCCACCACGCGCGCGAGGAGGAGTTCTTCGAGCTGTCCGAGGCGCTCCAGAAGCGCGACTTCGGCGGAGCGCTGTCCTACGCGGATGACGCCATGGGGCAGGGGACCCACGCGTTGCAGTTGCTGGGCGCGGTGGCCTCCATCGTCCGGAGCCTGCTGGAGAGCCATGAGTGGCTGTGGCGCTACGCGGGTGGCAATCCGCCTCGCACCGCGAAGGACGTGGAGGCGCGCGTCTTCCCCCGGCTGGAAGCGGAGCTGAAGGGCAGCAAGCGGAAGATGCCCAACGCGTGGGCGCTCACGTTCAGCATGAAGGCCGCGGCGGGCTATGAGCGGCGGGAGCTGCTGGGCGCGCTGGTGGCCTGCGCCGAGGCGGACCTGGCGCTGAAGTCGTCAGCGAACGGCCGGCTGGTCATCGAGCGGCTGCTGGCCACGGTGTGTGTGCGCCAGCACGGCGCGGGTTATTAGAGGAGGCTCATATGGCGGACAAGCGTCGTTTCGACCTCTTCGCGGACTTCCTGGTGGAGCGCTTCAACGCGCCGCGCGTCTTCGACGTGGCGGGCGGGCAGGGAAAGCTCAACGAGGCGCTGACGAAGCGGGGCCGTGCCGTCACCACCTTCGACCTGCGGCACAAGCACCTGCCCGTCACCTACGCCCAGCGCATCTTCACGCTGGAGGAGCCGTGCGAGGCGGAGCTGGTGGTGGGCATGCACCCGGATGGCGCCACCCGCATCATCATCCAGTACGCGGCGGCGCACCGGCTGCCCTTCGCCGTGGTGCCGTGCTGCTCGGACAACGGCATGCCCTACAACCCGTGGATGCGGCACCTGGCCGAGCTGGCTCGCGAGTCGGGCTTCACCACCGTGGAGGAGGTGAAGCTCTCCATGGACGGGAGGGCCCGGGTCATCGTGGGGGAGCATGGCGCCGCCGCGTCTTGACGGCGTCGGAGTCCCCGCCGCCTGTCACTCGGTGGGCCCGGTCAGCAGGCCCGTGACGTCCTTCCATGGCCCCTGGCAGGGTGGCGTGTCCGAGGCGAGGTAGTGCCCGACGCGCCCCGGCGCCAGCGCCACCACGGCGGATGAGCGCGTGCCGTAGAGCGGCGTGTGGATGCAGAGCGCCTGGAGCCGTTGCAGGAAGTCGCGGGGCAGGTCTTCGCCCGCGCCAGGGGGCGGAATCAGCTCCTCGGCGGGGAGGGTCGGGTCCGCCAGCACCGCCTTCAAGCCCGCCTCCAGCTCCGGCCAGGGCTTCTTCGCCACCTCCGTGGTCAGCAGCCGGGCCCGCTCCACCTTGGGCAACTCCGGGGCGTTCAGGACGTCATTGGGCAGGACATGCACCCCCGGGGGGACATCCTCCCGCCGCAGCTGCCGGTCCGTCCTCCGGGCGTAGGCCACGCGCAGCCGCTGGGCGTCCCCATAGAGGAGGTTGAAGGGCATGAACTCATCCCCTGGCAGGGTATCCAGGTACTGGTCCACAGCCTCCACGCTGCCGGCCTGGAGGGCCTTGAGCACCACCTCGCCCCGCGAGCGGGCGGCCGGGCCCTGGCCTCGCTCGCCCCGCTGGTTCGTCAGGCCGACGAACAAACCGCCGTGGGTTACACCCATCCACGTCCCACCGCGCTCCTCATCCCGGCCGCCCACGGCGAGCGGGGACTCCAGAAGCACTTGGGGGCCCGTCGCAGGGCGGGCGTAGAACTCGTCCCGGTTGGCCGCGAGCACCAGCGGCCATTCGGGGTGGACGTGGCGCAGGATGATGATGGTGCACATGCGTATCCGGTCGATAACATCTCCGGCTCCGCGGCGCATTCGTGCCCGCGGTCCTCACGCCGTCGATGACCTCGGCCATCCGAGCGGCTAAGGTCCGCCGCCCTCAGGAGAATCCATGGCTGAGAGAATTCTCGTCACCAGCGCGCTGCCCTACGCGAACGGCCCGGTCCACATTGGCCACGCCGTCGAGTACGTGCAGACCGACATCTACGTTCGTTTCCTCCGCTCGTGTGGCAGGGACGTCGTCTACTTCTGTGCCGATGACACCCACGGCACGCCCATCGAGCTGAACGCGGCGAAGCAGGGCCTCAAGCCCGAGGAGTTCATCGCCCGCTTCCACGAGGAGCACCAGCGGGACTTCCGCGACCTCGATGTCCGCTTCGACTACTTCCACTCCACCAACTCGCCGGAGAATCGCCAGTACGCGGAGCTCATCTACGGGCGGCTGAAGGAGAAGGGCGACATCGAGCGCCGGAACATCGAGCAGACCTACTGCGAGAACGACCGCCGCTTCCTGCCGGACCGCTTCATCAAGGGGACCTGCCCCAACTGCAAGGCGGCCGACCAGTACGGCGACGCCTGCGAGAAGTGCGGCAAGGCCTACGACCCCACGGACCTCATCGACGCGCGCTGTGCCCTGTGTGGCACGCCCCCGGTCCGCAAGCACTCCGAACACCTGTTCTTCAAGCTGTCGCGGCACGCGGACTTCCTCCAGGACGTGCTGCGCAAGCCGGGCTTCCTCCACCCGGGCCTGGCGACCCAGCTCCAGGGCTTCTTCGAGAAGGGCCTGGCGGACTGGGACATCAGCCGTGACGGGCCGTACTTCGGCTTCGCCATTCCGGGTGAGACGGACAAGTTCTTCTACGTCTGGCTGGATGCGCCCATCGGGTACATCGCCACCACGGAGAAGTGGGCGAAGGAGACGGGCAAGGCGAAGAGCGCGCTGGACTACTGGAGCGCGGACGCCGACACCCGCATCATCCACTTCATCGGCAAGGACATCGTCTACTTCCACGCGCTGTTCTGGCCGGCTGTGCTCAACGTCGCGGGCTTCCACATCCCCAGCGAAATCAAGGTCCACGGCCACCTCACGGTGAACGGCGAGAAGATGTCGAAGAGCCGCGGCACCATGGTTCCGGTGCGCGACTACCTGGACCAGTTGGACCCCAGCTACTTGCGCTACTTCTATGCGGCCAACCTGGGCCCGGGGGTGGAGGACCTGGACCTCAACCTCAAGGACTTCCGCCAGCGCGTGAATGGCGAGCTGGTCAACAACGTGGGCAATCTGGCCAACCGCGCCCTGTCGCTGCTGGCCGGTCCGCTGGAGAAGCGTCTCGCGCCCGGCCGTGCCGAGGGCCCGGGCCGCGAGTTGGTGGAGGCCGCGCTCGCCCGCGTGCCCGAGGTTCGCGACGCGTTCGACAAGCTGGAGTACCGGTCCGCCATCCGCGTCATCACCGAGATTGCCTCGGCCGCCAACGGCTTCCTCCAGACGGCCGCGCCGTGGGCCCAGGTGAAGAAGGACGCGGAGGTCGCTCGCGCGGACCTGTCCGACGCCGCGGACGTGGCCTACCTCCTGGGCGCGCTGCTCGCCCCGGTGACGCCGCGCCTGTCGGAGAAGCTCTTCGCCCAGCTCGGCGCCGAGCCGCTGACGTTCCAGGCCCTGGAGGGCGCGAAGTACCCGCTGTTGGATCGCAGCCGCCCCATTGGCACGCCCGAGCCGCTGCTGCCGCGGCTGGAGGAGGAGCGCGTCAACGCCATCATCAAGCTGCCGGAAGGCGCCGCTGCGCCGCAGGCCGCGGAGGCCAGGCCGGCCAAGGGCGCCAAGGCGGAGAAGAAGCCCGCCGAGGCTCCCGCCGCGACGCAGGCGGCGGCTCCGGGCGCTGGCGCGGCCGAGCCGTCGGGTGAAATCGAGTACGACGACTTCGCCAAGGTGGTGCTGAAGGCCGGCAAGGTGCTGGCCGCGGAGAAGGTCCAGAAGGCGGACAAGCTGCTCAAGCTCACGGTGGACGTGGGCGAGGGGAGCCCGCGCACCATCGTCTCCGGCATCGCCGAGGCCTTCGCTCCCGAGGCGCTCACCGGGCGCAACGTGGTGGTGGTGGCCAACCTCAAGCCGCGCAAGCTCAAGGGCATCGAGTCGCGCGGAATGCTCCTGACGGCGGGGCCGGGCGGCAAGGAGCTGTCGCTGCTCGACCCGGGCGATGTGGCCCCTGGCAGCGAGGTGAAGTGAGGTGACGGACTGGCGTGCCGACCGGGACCGGGCCCTCCTGACGCTGGAGCGCGAGAAGCGCCCGGCGTTCAGGACGGAAGCCGCGCTCCAGCTCTATCACCTCGCGTCGGAGGTCCCCGAGCACGCCGCCGAGTTCCTCGAGGCGCTCCCCCGGCTGCTGGCGGACAAGCAGGTGGAGGTGCGCCGCGCGGGGGTGAGCCTGGCTTCCGTGGTGGTGCCTCCGGCGGAGCTGCCGGACCTGCTCATCGCCCGGCTTCGGGACGAGGAGTGGCAGATTCGCCTGGAGGCCACCGGCCGGTTGGCGGACCTGGCCCGGCCGGAGCTGCGCGGGGCGCTGGCCTCCATGCTGGAGGACGGCACCTTCGAGGTCCGCTTCGAGGCGGCACGCGGTATCGCCAGCCTCCATCATGCCGCGGGGCTGGAGGTGTTGCTGGAGGCGCTGGACGCGGACCTGCTGCGCTTCCGGGCCCTGGGAGCGCTGGCGGAGCTGGGGGACGCGCGCGCGCTGCCCCAGGTGAAGAAGCTGTTCGGCCGGTGGCTCCTGCCCGCCTTCGACAAGACGCAGGCCGCCGGGGTGCTGGCGAAGCTGGGCGATTCAGACGGCTCGACGTACCTCATCCAGCGGACGACGAAGAAGCGGTGGAGTCCGGACCGGGCCCTGGCCGTGGAGCTCTGCGGCGAGGTGAAGGTGCCCGGCGCGCTGGAGCGGTTGAAGGAAGTCATGGACGACGTGAAGGACCCCTGCCGGGGCGCGGCCGCGAGAGGCCTGGGCCGGCTGGGCGATGCGCGGGCGCTGCCCTGGCTGGTCGGGCTGCTCCAGGACGCGCAGGCCTCCGAGGACAGCCGATTGGACGCCGCTGACGGGCTGTGGCGCCTGGGCGGGGCGGAGGCGCGTGAGGCCGTTCGCAACGCGGTGAGTACCTTTCCCTCACCCGAGGCCCGCGCCGAACTGGAAGAGCTGTTGCAGGAGGAGCCATGAAATTCGTCGACGCCCACTGTCACCTCGAGGTGAAGGACTACCCGGACGTCGTGGCCGTGCTCGACGCGGCTCGCGAGGCGGGGCTGGTCCATGCCGTCGTGGTGGGGCAGTTCCACGGTCCGGGTAACTGGGGCAACGCGCTGGAGCTGGCGGCGGCGCACCCGGAGTTCCTGTCGCCCACGTTGGGCATCCATCCGCACGAGGCCGCTCGGGCCACCGAGGAGGACCTGGCCATGCTGGAGCGCACCTGCGCGCGTCCCGAGGTCCGGGCGGTGGGGGAGGCGGGGCTGGACTACTACTACGACCACTCACCGCGAGAGGCGCAGGCGGAGGTCTTCCGCCGGCAGTGCGCGTTGGCGCTCCGGCTGGGCAAGCCGCTGGTGGTGCACGTGCGCGACGCGCATGACGACTGTGACGCCATTCTCGGCGAAACGGGCGTGGCGAAGGGCGTCATCCACTGCTTCACCGGCGACACGGACGCGGCGCGGCGCTACCTGGACCGGGGCTTCCTGCTGTCGCTGTCGGGCGTCATCACCTACAAGAAGACGGAGGCGCTCCAGGATGCGGTGCGCTTCGCGCCGTTGGACAGGCTGATGGTGGAGACGGACAGCCCGTACCTGGCGCCGGTGCCGCACCGGGGGCGGAAGAACCAGCCATCGCACGTGGTGGAGACGGCGAAGAAGGTCGCCGAGCTCAAGGGCGTGACGCTGGAGGAGGTGGCCGCGGTCACCACCGCCAACGCCGCCGCCCTCTTCAACCTCAACCTGCGTTGAGGCCGCCGGCCAGGGTCGCGAGGTCCTGGTCCATCTGCGGCACGTCCAGCAGCAACGCGTCCGGGTCGTACTGGAAGTCCGCCTGCTTCAGCTTCAGCAGCGCCTGGAGCGCGGGCTCGCCTGAGTGACCACCGAAGGACGCGAAGACGACGCGGCCCCGCTCCAGGTGCAGGTAGCCCTCCAGCGTGTGCTGGCGCAGGTTGAGCCGGCCGCTCTTGTGGCCACCGCCCAGCGTGCGCAGCAGCTCGCGCGGGGGGAGCTCGTCGAAGCTGCCGCGCACCACGCGCCCCGGGCCGTTGTGCTGGACCCGGTCGTCGTAGAGGGCCTGCACCGTCTTCGCGATGGCGGGCTTGTCCGCGGGCGACAGCACGTCCGTGGCGCCCGCCATGAGCAGGCGCTCCCGCGTGGCATTGTCGGGCTCGCCCACCACCGCGATGGGCAGACCCGCCGTCTCCGGCGCCGAGCGGGCCTGTGCCAGCAGGTCCGTCACGTCCTGCAGCCCCAGCCGCAGGCTCACCACCAGCACGTCGCAGTCCTGCCGCGCCAGTCCGTCCTGCGCGCCCTCGACGGTGGACAGCGCGTGCGCCACCAGGCCCTGCTTCAGCACCGCCTCCAGCAACTCGCCGCGCGCCGTCTCGTCCGGCTCCACCACGAGCACCTGGCGGCCTTCGCTCTCCAGTCGGTGGCGCAGCAGCTCACCACTCTGGAGCTGGATGACGATGTCCGCCACCACCGGGTCATAGAGCACGCCCGCGTACTTGCGCAGGTGCTCCAGGGCCTGCTCCTTGGGCAGCACGCGGCCCAGGGCATTGCCCGGGTTCTTCGTCAGCTCCAGGAAGCTGTCCACCGCGGCGAGGATGCGCGCGCCCAGGGTGATGTCCTCGCCCTTGGCGCCCTGGGGCGTGCCGGAGCCGTCCCAGGCTTCGTACATCTGCGCGAGGATGGTGTTCGTCTGCGCGGGCAGGTGCACCGTCTCGAACATGCGGGTGGGGATGCGGCAGGCCAGCTTCGCCTGCGCCTTCCACTCCGGGTTGACGGCGTTGCTCGCCAGCGAGAAGTGCCGCTCCGCCGGCTTGCCCAGGTCGTGCAGGTAGGCGGCGATGGTCAGCGCGGCCAGCTCCTTGTGTGGCATGCCCATGCGCTGGCCCACGATGCCGGCCTGGCGCGCCAGCTGCGCGGAGTGCCCGCGGTGGCGCTGCCGGTCCTGCTCCAGCAGGCCGACCATGATGCCCAGCGTCTCCACGTAGTCGCTGTCGCTCACCAGCCCGCGCGGCCCGCCGGGTTCGCGCCGCTGGGTGGACGGGCGGACCGCGGGGGTGCCGGTGCTGCTGCCGCGTTGCAGCCGCATCCGCGCGTCTGTCTCCACGCGGAAGTTGAGGCTGAGTCCGCCACGGTTGCCCGCGCCCGTCCCGGCGGCGCTGCCCGCGTAGGTGCGTCCGTGCTCCGGGGCGCCCGGGCGGGACGGTGCGGCCGGGGCCTGGCTCTGGGCGTTGGCGCCTTCCAGCAGCGCGGCGAAGGCGGTGGGATCGCCGTAGTAGTGCTTGCGGATGGCGGCGGAGATGGCGCTGCGCAGGCCCACGTACGCGTAGACCTCCGACATGCCCGTGACGAGGGCAATCTCGTCCATCAGCGACTTGTTCTGCGGCTCGGCGGCGACCACGGAGAGCAGCTTGCGCTCCGGGTCCACCGCCAGCGGCAGCACGTTCTGCGCCTCGGCCAGGCGCACCGGAAGCCGGTCCAGCACCTCGGTGGCGATGCGCGCCTTCGCCAGCTTGTCCGCGCTGACGAAGCGCGTCTGGAACTCCGCCGCCAGGAAGCGCAGCAGCGCCGCTTCCTGGAGCAGTCCCAGCTCCACCAGACAATCACCGACCTTGTGGCCGGTGATTTTCTGGTGCTCCAGGGCCTGTTCCACGGCCCCGGCGTTGACGAGTCCCGCCTCGATGAGGCGCTCTCCCAACCTCTTCGCCATGTGCTGCCTCAGCTCTCCGAGGAACCCTCACCGCCCTTGTTGCCGGAATCGGACGGTAACGACGTCAGCGCGCTGAACGGCTTGAAGGTCAGCTCCTTGGGCAGCGAGCTCACGTCACGCTGCGGACGCTCCTCGCGGGGCGGACGGGGCGGGCGCTCCTCACGAGGACGCTCCTCACGGGGACGCTCCTCACGCGCGCGCTCCTCGCGGGGCGGACGCTCCTTGCGGGGCGGGCGCTGGGCCTGCTCCTGCTGCGGGGCGCCCTCGGCCGGGGTGCCCGGCTGCTGCTGCTTCTCCGCCCGGGCCTTGCGCTTCTCCTCGCGGCCCTTGCGGCGGCCACCGCCCTCCACCGGGGCGCGGCCCCGCGAGGTGGGCGAGGGGCCCTTCCAGAGCTGGCGCTCGTAGGGGCGCACCACATCCGTCCACTTGTCGTGCGAGTCGCGCTGCATGGCCTCCAGCCACGAGGCGATGCGCGCGTCCAGCGACTCCAGCGAGTGGATGATCTGCGCTTCCAGCGTCACCGGCGACTTCGGGCTGCCGTGCTGCGCGTCGCCGTGCTGGGAGATGACCAGGTGCGTGAGGTGCTGCTCCAGGAGCGGCGGGAAGCCGGGGATGGCCAGCGCCTTCTCGCGCAGCTTCTGCGCCGTCAGGACGAGGTTGCCCACCAGCCGGCCCTCGTCGGAGGACTCGGAGGCGTCCGCTGCCTTCAGCACCTGCTGCAACAGCGCGCCGGCCAGCAGCAGGTCGCGGTCCGCCATGGGGTACTGGTCCGCCACGCGGAGCGTCAGCCGCATCACCGACAGGATGTGCTCCGCCAGTCCGCCACGCCACGCGTGGTGCGTGCCCCGGACGCCCTGGGCCACCGGCAGGCCGGCCGCAACCTTCGGGTCGTCCAGGAAGGCCAGCAGCAGCTGCTTCACGAAGGTGTCGCCGATGCGCTCGGTGACCATCTCCCGGATGAGGCCGGCGGCGCGCGCGCCACCCGGGCCCTCGTTGCCGCGGGCCTCGCCCTTGTCGGCCTTCTCGGGCTTCTCAGCCTTGGCTTCCGGGGCGGCCTTGGCTTCCGGCGCGGGCTTGGCCTCGGCGGCGGGCGGGGCCGGGGGCGGCTCGAACTCCTTGGGGTCCAGGGGCTCGGGGTCCAGGCGCTCCAGCGCCTCGACGACGACCTGGGTGCGGCCGTGGAACTGGATGACGTTGCCCTGGACGAGCACGAAGTCGCCCGGCTGGAAGACGGGCTCAAGCGCGTCGACCTGGTCGAAGATGCGCGCGTCCACCTCGCCACTCTTGTCGACGAGCGTGGCGGCGACGAACACCTTGCCACTGCGGGCGGTCACCTTCTCCTTCTTGGTGACACGGAAGACGGTATGGACGCGGTCCTTCTCCCGCAGGTCGGCCGCATACACCTTGCGGACGGTCTCCACGGAACCTTCCTGGGCGGGGGGCGCGGACTCGGGCACGTTTTCGTTGGTCATTGCGGCGGCGGACACTAGCACTCCATCGGCCGCGCGGGTGGACCGCTTCAGCTGACTTCCAACGCCATCGCGTGGAGGTGCTCGGCCCCGTGGGAGCCAGCCAGGGTCGGGTGGTCCGGCGGCAGGCCCGGGCGGGCCAGCCGGGTGGCGATCCGGGCCTCGCCCTCGCAGGCGGTGGCCACCAGGTCGTCAAAGCCGTCCTGGGGGAGGGGTGGATGGTACCCGGTGACCATCAACCAGCCACCGTGGCGCGTCCTGCGAAGCGCGTGACGCAGCAACTCCACGAATTCCTCGTCGGTCGCCACGGCCGGTGTGTCCAGCAGGACCAGGTCGAAGGTGTCTCGAACCGCACGGAGGGCCTGCAGGGGCTTGCCCGTCTCCACCATCACCCGGCCCAGCAGGCCGTTGGCCTCCGCGTTTTCACGCGCCAGGTCCGCTGCGTCCGCGTCGGCGTCGAAGGCGAGGATGTGCCGGGCCCCGTGCACCCCCGCGTGGACGAAGAGCCCTCCCACGTTGCAGCTGGCGTCCAGCACGCGCGAGCCCTGGGCCATGCGGGCCACGAAGCGGCGGACCTCGCGCTGGTCATACGCGTAGCCCGTGCCCTGGCCGTACGTGAGGTCCACGGTGAAGCGGGCTCCCATCTCCAGCAGCCGGCACCAGCGGGGTGGGGTGCCGTACAGGACATGGGGGCGCTGCGTGGGCAGGCCCAGCGCTTTGCGGCGAGGGGTGTCGTTGCGCAGCAGCACCGCGCCCGCGCCCGCCACCTCCACCAGCGCGCGCGTCAGCTCCTCGAGGCGCGCGTCCATGGCACGGGTGAGCGTCTGCACCACGAAGTGCGTGTCGTAGCGGTCCACGATGAGGCCGGGCAGGCCGTCCCCGTCATCGTTGACGACGCGGCAGAAGCGCGGGTCGTCCACCAGCCGTGCCCGCCGCTCGAATGCGCGGCGGAGATGGCGCGGGATGAGTCCCTCCACCACCTCGTCTGGTTGGCCGAGCCGCCGCACCGCATAGGACGCCTCTAAATCCACGTCACCCAGGCCCAGCACCGAGCCGTCCTCGTCCCGAAGCTGTACGGGCTCTCCGGGCTGCGGCGTGCCTTCCATGGAGATGATGTCTTCCCGGCGCACCCATGGCGCGCCATGGCGCAGTCGGCGGGCGGCGTCGCGGGACAGATAGGTGCTGAGCACGATGGGTTCTCCTCTCGCGGCGACCCGAGGGCACCGGCGCCCGGGGCGTGCTGCCAGGGAAGAACATGGGGTGCTGGCCTGCGGATGGCTGCCCGTCCCAGAGCGCCACGTCGGGGGGCAGCCGGGCGGACGGGCCCGTGCGCCGTCGCCCCGTTGCTTCAGCCCCCGCTGGGCGGGCGCTTGAAGGCCTTGGTGGTGACCTGGAAGAGCAGGGTGCTGGCCGCCAACGCCAGGACGATGCCGATGCCGCGCAGCCGCAATTCGTCGCGGAACACCAGGGACAGGGCCAGCGCGCTCAACAGCACCACGGCCGCCACGCGAAGCACCTGTCCCCGCTGCAATGCCCCTGAGCGCGCGGGTTTCGCCTGGGCAAGAACGGGGATGCTCGCCGCTTTGCGCCAGGTGGTGGCGGTCTCTTCCCGGACTTCGTCCTCCGCGTCCACCAGCCCCTGGACGTAGGCCCGCTCCACATCCAGCAGGCTGGGGTAGACCAGCTCGCCCTCTGGCGTCCGCACGACGTATCCCATGAGCCCTCCTCCCGGCCGTCCGTCAGGACAGTTCGGTGGCAATCTGCTCAGCGACGCGCAATCCATCAACGGCGGACGATACGATGCCGCCCGCGTAGCCGCAGCCCTCGCCCGCCGGGTAGAGGCCCTTCATGGACACCGACTGCAGGTCCTCGCCGCGGGTGATGCGCACCGGTGAGGACGTGCGGCTCTCGATGCCGATGAGCTTGCCCTCCTCGCTGATGAAGCCGCGCATCTTCCGCTCGAAGGTGCGCAGGGCCTGCTTCAGCGACTCGGTGAGCCGCTTCGGGAAGAGTTGGTTGAGGTCCGTGTGCGCCAGGCCGGGACGGTAGCTGGTGCCGCCCGGGTCCTTCTTCACGCGCCCGGCCAGGTAGTCCGGAATCGTCTGGGCCGGCGCGTAGAAGCGGCCTCCGCCCAGCTCATACGCCTTGCTCTCCCAGTGGCGCTGGAACTCCAGGCCCGCCAGCGGCCCGCGGAAGCCCTCGCGCTCGAAGTCCGCCACGGACACGGACACGACGATGCCCGAGTTGGCGTAGCGCGCGTTGCGCCGCGAGTTGCTCATGCCGTTGGTGCACTGGAGCCCGTCCTGCGTGGGCGTGGGCACCACGATGCCGCCGGGGCACATGCAGAACGAGAAGACGCCGCGCACCTCGCCGTCCACCTCCAGGTTCTCCGCCAGCTTGTAGTCCGCCGGGGGCAGGCGCGGATTTTTGGCCGCGTTGCCGTACTGGATGCTGTTGATGAGCGCCTGCGGGTGCTCGGCGCGGAAGCCCAGGGCGAAGGGCTTGGCCTCCACAATCACCCGGCCGTCGGCGGCGAAGCGCTCGTAGAGCTCGCGCGCGGAGTTGCCGGGGGCCAGGATGACGCGGTTGCTCTCCAGCGTGCGTCCGTCGGACAGCTTCACGCCCGCGATGTGGCCGTCCTTGTAGAGCAGGTCGTCCACGCGCGTGCTGAAGTGGACCTCGCAGCCGCCGGCGATGAGCTCCTCGCGCAGCTTCGCCACCGCGCCGGGCAGCAGGTCCGAGCCGATGTGCGGCTTGCCCTCGACGAGGATGTGGTCCGGCGCGCCGTAGCGGGCGAAGGCCTCGATGACCTTGCGCACCATGGGGTGGTTGATGCGCGTGGACAGCTTGCCGTCCGTGTACGCGCCCGCGCCGCCCTCGCCGAAGTTCATGTTGCTTTCGGGGTCCAGCGTCCCGTCGCGCATGAGCTTCGCCACGTCCTTGCGGCGCGACACGACCTCGCGGCCTCGCTCCAGCAGGATGCTGCGAACACCGCGCTCCAGCAGGCCCAGCGCGGCGAAGAGCCCCGCGGGGCCCGTGCCGATGATGATGGGCCACTGCTCCGGCGCCTTCACCGGGCCCAGCACTTCGGGAGGAGGGGGCGTCTCCCCCACGTCCGGTGGCAGCTTCGCCGGCTTCTTGCCCTGGGCCAGCTCCACCTCCAGCGTGTAGATGTAGCGCGGGCTGCCCTTCTTCCGCGCGTCCAGCACGGAGCGCACCACCCGCACGGACGAGAGGTCGGAGCGGGTGACGCCCAACTTCTCCGCTGCGCGCTGACCGAGCAGCTCCTCTGGCTCGTCCAGCCACAGCCCGATGTTGTTCACCCGATACGCCATCGCATCCGCTCCTGGTGGGGCGCGTATCTCGCCGCCCTGTTGAAAGATTGCAAGCCCTTGAAATTCGGGTGCGAACCCGCTGATGCACCCCCTCACGCCAATCCCCCGTACCGCCGAGGACTGCGCAAGCGCGTTCGCACTGCCCTCCAGGGCCGTTCGGGGCCCTGGTCTACTTCAACCCTTGGGAAATGTTGAGGAATCCGTGAGGAAGAGAATGGCTGGCACGAGGGTTGAAACAGGGCTGTCTCGTGATTAGGCGGCGTCGCTCCTTCCCGGCCGCGTTCTTTATGGAGGCACTGACCTTGAGCACCGATCAAAAGGGCACCCGGATCCTGGCGCGCACGTTCTTCAACCAGCTGCGCGCGAGCGGCTACACCCCGCACCAGGTGATTGGCATCGCCACGGAGCTGCTCGAGCTGGTGACGGCGGACATCAAGGAAGGCGAGAAGGCGACAGCCGTCCAGGCGGCGCAGGAGCAGGCCCCGGAGCGTCGCCCGCACGCCTGAGGTCCTCAGCGGGTTCTCCCCGCGGGCGCGTGGGCTCCGGACCGGTTTCCGGGGCGCCCGCCCGCGTGTGGAGGCAGCGAGGTGGTGAACGGACCGGCCCTGGCCGGTCTTTTCGTTTCGACTGATTGATGAGTCAGGCGCGGGGCGCCCGTTGCTCCCGCCTCCGCTGGTACGCAGCCGCTCCGGCGACAAAGAGCAGACCCGCGGTGAGGGCGCTGAAGACGCTACTGGCCGTCTGCGTGGCCTGGAGCGCCATCAGCACGCCGCCCGCGGTGAAGGCGGCCACATCCACCCATGCGGGACGGCGCTGCGGCAGCACCAGCACCAGGATGCAGGCCGTCAGCGGCAGGCCCAGCGCCACCTGGCGGATGATGGCGTCGGTGCTCGTGCGCACCGTGTCCCAGTTGTGCACCAGGATGGCGGCGAAGATGACCACCGTGCCCAGCGCGAGCACCAGCACGCCCGCGGCGGCCGCGTCCTTGGCCAGCCGGGCCTTCTCGTCGAACTGCTGGACGGCCAGGTCCACCAGGTGCTCCAGCGCGCTGTTGAGGATTTCGGCGAAGAAGATGAGCAGGACGCAGAAGATGAGCGTCACCTTCTCCGCGAGCCCCAGCGCGATGCCGCTGCCCACCAGCCCCACCAGCACGGCGGCGATGAGGTGGATGCGCATGTTGCGCTGGTAGATGACGGTGTGGATGAGCCCCGCCCACGCGTGACCGAAGGAGGCGAGCAGCCCCGAACCGTGACGGGGGGGGAAGGACGTGGGTGGCCGGGGAGGTGCGTTCATCGATGGCGAAAGCGCGGAGGAGGCTAACACCCGCGGGACGGATTGCCCCTTCGTCGTGAAGGGGTATGGTCCGACCCTGTGAATGCCCCTTCCTACCCTCTTCGTGTCCGTCTGGGTGGCGCACTTCTCGCGCTGTTGTTGACTTCCCCCCTGGCCCGCGCCGAGTCCCACGCCGCGCACGACCCTGCACTGGATGAAGGGGCGTGTGGCCTGGAGCCGCCGGGCGTGGAGTACGTGCCGATGCCCGGGCCCCGTCCGCATGAGACGCGCCGCCTGTCCGCCGCGGAGCCGCCGGTCGTCCGGCGCGAGCTCCGGACGGGGGCTTCCGGGACGAAGTCGGGCGTGCCGCAGACGCGGCAGCGCACGGGCGCGCTCTCCGGCAAGGTGGTGTACCTGAGCCCGGGCCACGGTTTCACGCGCAGCGCGCCGCTGAACCGCTGGGCCACGCAGCGGCCGAACACCTGGGCCGTGGTGGAGGACCTTATCTCCGCCGAGGTCCTCAACCAGTACCTGCTGCCCATGCTGACGGGCGCCGGTGCCACCGTGGTGCCCCTGCGGGAGCCGGACCTCAACGGGCACATGGCCATCGTCGACGACGGGCAGGCCGGCTATTCGGAGGACGGCGACGTCTTCGAGTCCTCCGCTCAACCCGGCTGGGGCACGCCGCCGACGCCCATGGGCAACGCGGTGGAGCCCTTCTCGCTGGGCACGACGCGGGTGATGGCCTCCGCGCGCAGCGCCACCGCGAGCGCGACGTGGACGCCGGAGATTCCCGCGGAGGGCAGCTACCACGTCTACGTCTCCTACGCGGCCGACCCCACGCGCGCGCCGGACGCGCACTATGTGGTGAAGCACGCGGGCGGTGAGAGCCACTTCCGCGTCAACCAGCGCCGTCACGGCGGGACGTGGGTGCTGCTGGGGCGCTTCTATTTCAAGGCGGGGCAGCACCCGGATTCCGGCGCGGTGGTGGCGCTGAACGACACCGCGGAGGGCGGCACGCTGTCGCTGGACGCGGTGCGCTTCGGCGGTGGCAGCGGCGTCATCGGTGACGCGGCGATGGCGCCCCTGGCGCGGCCCCGCTACGAGGAGTCCGCGCGCTACCACGTGCAGTTCAGCGGCGCGCCCTTCACGGTGTACGCACCCACGGGGGCCAACGCGCTGACGAACGAGCGCAACGCGGACGTCACCGCCCGTCCTCGCTTCGCCGCGTGGCTGCACGAGGAGGGCGAGGACGCGGTGTACGTGGCGTGGCACACCAACGCGTCCACCACGGGCAACGTGTCGGGGACGGAGGCCTACGTGTACGGGCCTAACCCGGTGGACGGCACGCTCAACTTCACCGGCTTCCCGGGCAGTGACGTGCTGGCGCGGGCGCTGCTGGACGAACTGGCGCAGGACATGCGCCGCGAGGTGGACCCGAGCTGGCGGGTGCGCAACCTGCGCTCGGCGAACCTGGGCGAGGTGAACCCCACGCACAACAACGAGATGCCGTCCGTGCTGCTGGAGGTCGCCTACCACGACAACGTGACGGATTCGAATCGGCTGAAGGAGCCCGTGTTCCGCCGGGTGGCCGCGCGCGCCATCCTTCAGGGACTCATCAAATACTACGCGGCCCGGGACAGCGTGCCTGTCGTCCTGCCACCCGAGGCGCCCGAGGCGGTGGCCGCGCTCAACGGCAGCGGCGGCACGGTGGAGTTCCGCTGGGCGGCGCCGCCGGCCAATCCGGACGAGGAGGGCCGCGACGCGCCCACGGGTTACCGCGTCTACCAGAGCGCGGACGGGCTGGGCTGGGACGACGGCACGGATGAAGCGGGCACGTCCTTCCGCACCACGCTGGCGCCGGGCACCGTGCGCTACTTCCGCGTGGCCGCGCACAACGCGGGCGGAGAGGGCTTCCCGTCCGTCACCGTGGGCGTTCGGACGCCAGGCGGCGCGGAGTCCCCGGTGCTGGTGGTCAACGGCTTCGAGCGGCTGGATGCATCCCAGGCGTGCGCCGAGCCGCTGGATGCCTATGACCTCCAGGCGCCTGTCCGCCTGCTGGTGGAGACGATGAACGACGGCACCTACGTGCGCCGCCACGGCGCCGCGCTGGCGCACGCGGGCACCGCCTTCGACAGTGCGACGCGCGCGGCGGTGGCGGCGAACCTGGTGACGGTGGGTGCGCCGTACCGGCTGGTGGACTGGTTCACCGGCCGGGGTGGGGCGGGAGGGGCCCGTCCTACCCGTGAGGAGCAGGACGCCCTGCGCGGGTTCGTGATGCAGGGGGGCCACCTCCTCCTGTCGGGCAGCCACGTGACGTCGGCGCTGGCCGTGGGCTCGGCGGAGGACCAGGCCTTCCTGGCGGACATTCTTCGCGCGGCGCCGGGCAGCGGGACGCCCCCGTTCTCCGTGGAGGGCATGCCGGGCGGCTGGCTGGCCCAGCTCACCGGAGTGGCGCTGGATGACGGCACGCGGGGCGGCTACGCGGTGGGCGTGACGGACGTGCTGACGCCCGCGTCGGGTGGCACGTCCGTGCTTCGCTATCTGGGAACTGACCTGGCGGCGGGCGTGATGTCGGCGCCCAACGGGCGGGTGCTGCTGCTGGGCGTGCCTTTCGAGGGCATCGTCAGTCCGGTGCAGCGCGCCGGGCTCATGTCCTCGTTCCTGGTGCAGGCAGGCCTGCTCACGGAGCTGCCCCCGCCGCCGGCCGAGGAATCCGGAGCCGCGAGCCTGCTCACCGCCTGTGTGGCGGCGCGGGGCGTGGATCCGCACCCGCCTCCGGAGCCCGAGCCGGAACCCGAGCCGGAGCCCCATGTGGTGCGGGTGCTGCCGCAGTTCTATCCGCTGGGAGATTCCGGCTGTGGCTGTGGGGCGGGTGGGGGAACGGGCACCGCCGTCTGGCTGTTGCTCGGGGTGATTGTTCAGCTTCGGCGTGCGCGTCGTCGCGGGGATGTCGCCGGGCGTTGACTCGGCCGGTCGCGATGCCTACGGTCGGCCGCCCTCGATTTTGACGTGACGACCCGTGGGTGCCTGGCACCCACTGCTCAAGGAGACGACGAATATGGCTACCCGGATTGCCATCAATGGTTTCGGCCGCATCGGTCGCTGCATCCTCCGCGCGGTGCTCAGCCGCAAGGAAGACCTCGAGATTGTCGCCATCAACGACCTCGACAAGCCCGCGGCGCTGGCGCACCTGTTCAAGTACGACTCCGTGCACCGCACCTGGCCGGGTGAGGTGAAGGCGACGGAGAAGGGCATCGTGGTGGACGGCAAGGAGATCACTGTCACCGCGGAGAAGGACCCGACGGCGCTGCCCTGGAAGAACCTGAACGTGGACGTGGTGCTGGAGTGCACCGGCCGCTTCACCGCGCGCGACGCGGCGGAGAAGCACCTGAAGGCGGGCGCGAAGAAGGTCATCATCTCCGCCCCGGCCAAGGGCCCGGACATCACCATCGCTTACGGCATCAACCACAACGAGTACGACCCGGCCAAGCACCACGTCATCTCGAACGCCTCTTGCACCACCAACTGCCTGGCGCCCATCGCCAAGGTGCTGGTGGACAACTTCGGCATCGAGAAGGGCCTGATGACCACGGTCCACAGCTACACCAACGACCAGCGCATCCTGGACCTCACCCACGAGGACATGCGCCGCGCCCGCGCCGCCGCGCTCTCCATGATTCCCACCAGCACCGGCGCCGCGAAGGCCATTGGTGAGGTGATTCCGCAGCTCAAGGGCAAGATGCACGGCCTGGCCGTCCGCGTGCCGACCCCGAACGTGTCCCTGGTGGACCTGACGGTGAACACCGAGAAGAAGGTCACCGCCGAGGCCGTCATCGAGGCCTTCCGCAAGGCCGCCGAAGGCCCGCTCAAGGGCGTGCTGGAGTTCAGCGACGCGCAGACGGTGTCGGTGGACTACAACGGCAACCCGCACTCGGCCATCTTCGACTCCACCAACTGCTTCGTGATGGGCGACAACCTGCTCAAGGTCATGGCTTGGTACGACAACGAGTGGGGCTTCTCCAACCGCATGGTGGACACGGCGAAGTTCCTCGTCTCCAAGGGCGTCTAGTCCCAAGGGCGTTCAGGGCACCGAGAGGGAAGGACCGAGATGATCCGTTACATCGATGATCTGCAGCTGACCGGGAAGCGCGTCTTCATCCGCGTGGACTTCAACGTCCCGATGGAAGGACGGCGTGTGACCGACGACACCCGCATCCGCGAGGCGATGCCCACCATCCGGCGCGCGCTCGAAATGGGCGGGAAGGTCATCCTGGCCTCCCACCTCGGCCGCCCCAAGGGACCGGACCCGAAGCTGTCGCTGGAGCCTGTCGCCGTGCGGCTCGCCGAGCTGCTCGGAGGCAAGCACGAAGTCATCCTCACCGACGACTGCGTCGGTGACGGCGTGAAGAAGCAGGTGAAGGAGCTCAAGGAAGGCCAGGTGGTCGTCCTGGAGAACCTCCGCTTCCACAAGGAAGAGGAGGCCAACGACGAGACGTTCGCCCGCGAGCTGGCGGCGCTGGCGGACGTCTATGTCAACGACGCCTTCGGCACCGCCCACCGCGCCCACGCGTCCACCGCGGGCATGGTGCCCTTCGTGAAGGAGAAGGCGGCCGGCTTCCTGATGCGGAAGGAAATCGAGTACCTGGGCAAGGTGCTCAAGAACCCGGACAAGCCCTTCGTGGCCATCCTGGGTGGCTCGAAGGTGAGCGATAAAATCAAGGTCATCGAGAGCCTGCTGCCCAAGGTGGACGCGCTGCTCGTCGGTGGCGCCATGGCGTACACCTTCCTGAAGGCGCAGGGCGTCGAGGTGGGCAAGTCCCGCGTCGAGGGCGACAAGCTGTCGCTGGCCACGCGCCTGCTGGAGGCGGCGCACCGGTTCAAGACGCAGCTGGTCCTGCCGGTGGACCACATCGTGGGCACCGAGCCCACGGAGAACAGCCCCGCTACGGAGACCCCGGACAACGCGATTCCGCCGGACATGATGGGGCTGGACATCGGTCCCAAGACGCGCGCCATCTTCGCGCAGCACATCCGCGATGCGAGGACGGTGGTGTGGAACGGGCCCATGGGCCTGTTCGAGGTCCCCAAGTTCGCCGAAGGCACCCGCTCCGTCGCCGCGGCCATGGCCATCAACACGCAGGCCACCACCGTCATCGGCGGCGGGGACAGCGCGGCGGCCGTGGAGCAGATGGGCTTCGCGGACAAGATGAGCCATGTGTCCACTGGTGGAGGTGCGTCCTTGGAATTCCTGGAAGGACGCGACTTGCCGGGCATCAAGGCGCTGGAGACGCGGTAGGCTCCGCGTCCGACACACCACACACCCCTGGGGGACACCATGGCCACCGCGCGTCGTCGGAAGATCGTTGCTGGCAACTGGAAGATGAACAAGTCGGTACCGGAGGCGCTGGCCCTGGTGCGCGATCTGCGAGGGCAGGTGGCTTCCCTGGGGGACACCGTGGAGGTGGTGGTGGCGCCGCCGTTCGTGGCGTTGCAGCCGCTGCATGTCGCGCTGGAAGGCGCGCCGCTGGCGCTGGCGGCGCAGAACTGCCACTGGGAGTCCTCGGGCGCCTTCACGGGTGAGATTTCCGCGCCGATGCTGGCCGAGCTGGGGTGCGCCTACGTCATCGTGGGGCACTCCGAGCGCCGGCAGCTCTTCGGGGACACGGACGAGCAGGTGAACAAGCGGGCGAAGGCGGTCCGCGCGGCGGGGATGACGCCCATCATCTGCGTGGGCGAGACGCTGGCCGAGCGCGAGGCGAACCAGACGCTGGCGGTGGTGGAGCGTCAGGTGCGCGGGGCGCTGGAGGGCTTCGAGGCCAAGGACGTGGCGGGCTTCGTGCTGGCCTACGAGCCGGTGTGGGCCATTGGGACGGGGCGCAACGCCACGGCGGCGCAGGCGCAGGAGGTCCACGCGGCGATCCGGGGGCTGGTCGAGCGCCTGTATGACGGGGAGACGGCCGGGCGGGTGCGCATCCAGTACGGCGGCAGCGTGAAGCCGGACAACGCCGCGGAATTGCTGGGCCAGCCGGACGTTGACGGGGCGCTTGTCGGGGGCGCGAGCCTGAAGGCGGGCGACTTCGCGGCCATCGTCAAGGCGGCCACTTAGAGTTGATCCAGGGGGCGGGCGGAAGATGTTGTCACCCGATCACCACTTTGGTGTAGGGTGCGCCTCCTTTTCACGGAACGTCTGAAAGAGTCCACATGCTGACCTTCGTCACGATCGTGCACGTCCTGGTGTGCGTGTTCATGATCTTCGTCATTCTGCTCCAGCCGGGTAAGGACGCCGGTATGGGCTCCGCGCTGGGCGGTGGTGCCGCCACGAGCGCCTTCGGCGGCCGGGGTGCGGTGACGTTCCTCAGCAAGCTGACCGGCGTCTTCGCCGCGCTCTTCTTCTTCAGCTCGCTCGGCCTGTCCTTCGTGGGGCTGCGCTCCTCGGTGGCGGCGGGTGGCTCGGTGGCTTCGCCTCCGGCGCAGTCGGCCCCGGCGACCTCGGGTGACGCGGCGCCGGGCAGCATGGAGCAGCCGCGCGGCGAGCAGTCGACTCCGCCCGCCGAGGGTGGTGGCAACCCGGCGACGGGTGAGTCCGCTCCCGCGACGCAGGAGCCGGCTCCGGCGCAGTAGTCGTTCGCGGTACGTGGTTCGTAGGAAGAATCTGATTCACGCAGCGGTTGAGATTGTCGTTGCGTGAATCAGAAAGCTCCGGTAGATGGACGCCGCAGCAAACGCCCAGGTGGTGGAACTGGTAGACACACCATCTTGAGGGGGTGGCGCCGAAAGGTGTGCGGGTTCGAATCCCGCCCTGGGCACTCCGAAAAAGCCTCCAAGTCCTTGGGACTTGGGGGCTTTTTTATTTGCCGCTCTGGACTGTAGACCGACCGCCCGTAGCGTGGGCCGAATCCCGGGTGATGGCGGAAACAGGTCGGCGCGACGACGGACGCCCGGGCAGGCTGCCTGCCAGGCGCCCCTATGCGGCTGTGTTGCAAGACGGGGCCTGGTCCGGGCGCCGGGCTCCGCAGAGCGGCGGTAATGCGGGGCGCACATCGTGGGGCATGACAACCGATGCCCTCCGTTCTCGAAGAGCGCCCCGTTCCTCGTGGGAGACGAACACGAGCGTTCAGGCACTTGCGGCGGAGTGTCTTTGACGCACGGCGAGCCGGTGAGTGAGCGCGGCCTGGCGCAGCTGTCCCGACAGGGCGGACCAGCCGGGCAGGTCCGCTTCAATGGAATACAGCTCGCCGATGAGCTCCAGCACCTCTTCGCTCGCGGGGGGGGAAGGCCTGGGCCTTGAAGAAGTTGCGACGCGCGTAGGCCCAGCTCTCGTCTACCTCCGGCGGCGACGGCTTCCACCAGCGCGCGACGCTCAAGCCGCTACCGGCGTGCCCCTACCAGCTGGCCTGCAGGACGAAGGCGCGGGTGAATATCGACTACCACGTGGAGCTGAAGGGCCACTGATACAGCGTGCTGTTCACGCTGATGGGCAAGCCGGTGGAGGTGGGTCACTCGGAGGGCGCCGTCGAAGTCTTCCTCGCGGGCCTCCGCGTGGCCAGCCATGTGCGAAGCGCGCAGAAGGGGGCGCTTCACCACTTGACCCGGGCACAGATCCGCCTCCCATTGGCATCACACCGAGTGGACGCCCTCGCGTCTCATCCGCTGGGCCGAAGGCGTAGGCCCCTCGTGAGCGAAGCTAGTGGAGGAACTCATGACGAAGCGGACTCACCCGCAGCAGGGCTTCCGCTCGTCGCTGGGCGTGCTGCGCTTGGCTGACGAGAAGATGCACGGCGAGGCCCGCGTGGGGAATGTGTACGCCCAGGCACTGCGCCGCCGTGCCATCAGCCAAAAGGCCGTCGTCGCTATTCTCCAGCACCACCTTGATGACGCCAACAAGAAGCATGCCGAGAAGGGCGCGCTGCCCGAGCACGAGAACGGGCGCGGCGCTTACTCCTGCCACTGACTGCATGCACGGCTTCTTGGCCGTGCGCTGCCATTGCCCGTCGGTGCTGGCTTGAGTCTCTCAGTCTCGACGGTGGCCTGCGCGCATGAGGGCGCGCAGGCTGGACACCGAGACTGACGGAGAAGAATGAACGCTCGTGGTCCCGACGCTGGAGAATCTCAACGCGTTGAAGCTTGCACGGCATGGCAAACGACCTGCGCGGCTGACCGGAGAGGCGGGCCGACACGACGCTGAGCGCCATTGACATGGCGGGACTCCTGGCGGACGCGGAGTGGATGTGCCGGGAGAACAAGAAGCTGAGTGCGCGCCTGCTGCGTGCGAAGCCGCGCCAGCACGCCTGAGTGGAGGACATCGGCTACACCCGCGCCCGAGGACTGATGAAGCCGCAGGTGCTGGAGCTGTCCACCTCGAAGTAGGTGGCAGGCAAGCACAACGTGCTGCTGACGGGGCCAACGGGCGTGGGAAAGAGCTTCCTCGCGCCCGCGCTGGGGATGCACTCCCTGAGGGGGCGGCTCGCTGTTTCGCCTCACTGTTCCTGTCGGACTTGATGGGGGCTACTCCACAGCACAGCGCGTCCGGATGAACTGGAAACGAATGAACCGGCCCATCGTGCGATGCCCCCCTGCTCGCATTCAGCCCCCGTGGCCCAACGAGCGGCTCCACGCTAGAACCCAAGTCAAGCGCTCAGACCGGTAGTGCCGCGTCTGGGCGCTGTGCGGGGGAGCAGCAGTGTCCGTTTCTACCGCGACCGCCCCGTGCGCGGTCGGAGCAGGCCGCCCACCGCCAGCAGGGCCGCGACGGTGGGCGCCAGAAGGTGCTCAACCCCGAGCGGGCTCCTTCGCCGCCGCGTCCACGCCAACTTGCACTGCAGGTGCGGAGCGGGCGCCTGGTCCGCGCGTCGTGTCGCAGCGAACGTCCTTCGTCCACCAGAATACGGAATAGGGTGGTCAACGCAGCCGGTTGACAGAAAACGCGGTGGTGATAGAAGCCGCGCCCCTCGCAAAGAAGCCCGCGCACTGGCGCGGAAGGCACTTCGAGCGAGTCAGTACGACAATACGGAATACGGCAGTCAACGCAGCGAGTTGACAGGAGACGCGGCGGTGG
>NZ_VHLB01000180.1:0-4653 GCF_006547365.1 Myxococcus sp. AB056
ACCCCCGGCGGCTTGCCCACCCTGCGCTTCCCCCCCGAGCTCCCCATCTCGAGCCGGGTGGAGGACATCACCGCGGCCATCACCGCCCATCAGGTGGTCATTGTCGCGGGGGCCACAGGCTCGGGGAAGACGACGCAGCTACCGAAAGTCCTGCTCGCCATGGGGCGCGGCCGCCCGCGCCAGATTGGCGTCACCCAGCCCCGGCGTATCGCCGCGACGAGCGTGGCGGCGCGCGTGGCACGCGAGCTCGGCACGGAGCTGGGCACGGACGTCGGGTACCAGATTCGCTTCGAGGACCGCTCGTCCCGGCAGACCGCCGTGAAGTTCATGACCGACGGCGTCCTGCTCGCGCAGATTCACAGCGACCCGCTCCTGCGCCGCTACGACACCATCGTGCTCGACGAGGCCCACGAGCGCAGCCTCACCATCGACTTCCTGCTCGGGTGGCTCAAGCGCATCCTTCCCAGACGCCCCGACCTCAAGGTGGTGGTGAGCTCGGCCACCATCGAGACCGAGCGCTTCTCGCAGTTCTTCGGAGGGGCTCCGGTCATCCAGGTGGAGGGCCGTACCTTTCCGGTGGACGTGCTCTACGAGCCGCCCCACGAGGACGCCGAGCTCGCCGACGCCGTCGCCGATGCGGTGGCGAACGTCATCTCGCTCGACCCGAACGGGGACGTCCTCGTGTTCCTCCCCGGGGAGCGGGAGATCCGCGAGGCCGAGAATGCCCTGAACGCGCGCGAGCTCCGCGGCACGGTGGTGCAGCCGCTGTATGCGCGCCTGTCGGCCGCCGAGCAGTCACGCGTCTTCGCCACCATCCCCCAGCGCCGGGTCATCCTCGCCACCAACGTCGCGGAGACGTCGGTCACCATCCCGGGCATCGTGTACGTCGTGGACACGGGGGTGGCGCGCCTGTCGCGCTACGAGCCTCGCTCGGGCACCACGCGCCTGCACATCGAGCCAGTCTCCCAGGCCAGCGCCGACCAGCGCAAAGGGCGCTGCGGCCGCGTGCGCGAGGGAATCTGCGTGCGCCTCTACGACGAGGTGAGCTTCACCACGCGGCCCGCCTTCACCGACCCGGAAATCAAGCGCACCGGGCTCGCGGGGGTCATCCTGCGGATGAAGTCCCTCGGCCTCGGTGACGTCGAGGACTTTCCCTTCCTCGACCCGCCCCAGCCGAAGGCCATCGCCGAGGGCTGGCGGGTGCTCGAGGAGCTCGGGGCCATCGAGGGCAAGGAGCGCATCTTGACGCCACTGGGGCACCAGCTCGCGCGCTTCCCGGTGGACCCACGCATCGCGCGGATGATTCTCGCCGGCGCCGAGTACGGGTGCCTGGACGAGGTGCTCATCGTCGCCGCGGCGCTCAACCTGCAGGACCCGCGCGAGCGGCCACGGGAGCTCGCGCAGAAGGCAGACGACCTGCACCGGCGCTTCCGTGACGAGCACTCGGACTTCACGGGGCTCCTCAAGCTGTGGGCGTTCGTGCGCGAGGCCGAGGGCCGGGGGACGTCCCATCTGCGGCGCGTGTGCCGGGACAACTTCCTGTCCTTCCTGCGGGTGCGCGAGTGGCGGGACGTCCAGCGCCAGTTCGAGGAGACCGTCCGCGAGCTGCGCCTGCCGCGCAAGGGCCGGGGCGCCCCAGCGCGCGGGGACGCCCTGCACCAGGCGCTCCTCACCGGGCTCCTGTCCCGCATCGGCCAGTGGAATCCGGAGCAGCGCCACTTTACGGGCGCGAAGCAGACGCGCTTCATGGTCCACCCCTCGTCGGCGCTCGCGAAGAAGCCCCCTGCCTGGGTGATGGCGTTCGAGCTCGTGGAGACGTCCCAGCTTTTCGCGCGCACCGTGGCGAAGCTCGACCCGGAGTGGCTCGCGGCGGCGGCCCCCCACCTGCTCAAGCGCAGCTACTCCGATCCGCACTGGTCGGAGAAGTCCGCGCGCGCCATCGTGAAGGAGAACGCGACCCTCTTCGGGCTGACCGTCTTCAGGGAGCGCCCCGTGCCCCTGGCCAGCAGGGACCCCGCCGAAGCACGGCTGATGTTCCTCGAGCACGCCCTGGTGCGAGGCGAGTACCGCACCCGAGGGGCGTTCCAGGAGAAGAACCGCCAGGTGTTCGAGCGCGTGGCGCGCCTGCGGGACAAGGCCCGGCGCAGCGAGCTGCTCGACAGCGAGGCGATGCTGACCTTCTTCGACAAGCGCGTCCCGGCGGACGTGACGGACGGAGCGGCCTTCGAGGTCTGGCGTCGCAAGGCCGAGGCGGCCGACCCCGACGTGCTCGTCCTCTCGATGGAGGATGCCCTCTCGCACGACCCGGGCCTGTCCCCGGCGCACTACCCGGATGCCATCAAGCTGCACGGCGCGTCCGTGCCGGTGACGTACACCTTCGACCCCTCGGCCGAGGACGACGGCATCACCCTGAGCGTGCCGCTGCTGCTGCTCGCCCAGATAGCCCCGGGTGAGCTCGACTGGACCATCCCCGGGTGGCAGCGGGAGAAGCTCACCGCCCTGCTCGAGCAGCTCCCCCGCGCCCAGCGCAAGCAGTTGGGGCCGTTGCCGGATCTGGTCGACCGTCTCGAGAAGGAACTGGTGCCCTTCCGCGGGCCGATGATTCCAGCGCTCGCGCGTGCGGTGTCCCGCCTGTGCGGCATGGAAGTGACCGAGGAGTCCTTCCGGGCGGCTGCCGTGGTGCCGTACCTGCGCATCACGCTCCGGGTGCTCGACGCGCAGGGCAAGGAACTCGCGCGGGGCCGCGACGTCGACGCGCTGCTCAAGCAGCACGGAGGCCATGCACGGGCGGCGCTGCGCAGCGCGGCGCCGGCGTCGGACTGGGAGCGCAAGGGGCTGACCGCCTGGACTTTCGGCGACCTGCCCGCCGTGGTCACCCGGCGGGTCGGCAACCTCGAGGTCCGCAGCTATCCCGCGCTCGTCGACCGGGGCGCCACCGTGGACCTGGTGTTGCTCGAGACATCCGCCGCCGCTGACGCGGCCACGCGCACGGGGGTCCGCCGGCTCCTGATGCTCGCCGCGCGCGGGCACGTGGCCGTCAGCGCCGCGCGCATGCCAACGCCCTTCCCGTCCCTGGACGGCGCGCCGCCCGCACGGGGCCAGGCCGACGCCTTCCGGGCGCTCGTCCTCGCACGTGGCGTTGACGACGCGTTCAAGCTCACACCGGGCGCGCCGCTGCCCCGCATGAAGGCAGCCTTCGAGACGCTGGTCCGTGAGGGCTCACCGCGCCTCGAGAGTGCGGCCCGGGACTGGGCGAACGCCGTCGTTGTCACCTCCGCGGAGCTCGCCACGACGCTCGCGGCACTCAAGGCGGCATCAAGGGGACCGAGCGGCGCGGCGGCCGTGCGGGACATCCGCTCGCAGCTCGGGCACCTGTTCCCCGCGAACCTCATCGAGTGGATTCCCTTCGTGCGCCTGCTGCACTACCCGCGCTACCTCCGCGCGGCCCAGGCACGGCTGTCGCGTGCGGTGGCGAACCCCAGCAAGGACGCAGGGAAGGCCGCGCCCTTCACTCCCCTGTGGGAGACCTTCCTCGCCAGGCGCGCCACCGTGCGTGACCAGGAGGCGGCGCAGGAGCTGCGGTGGGCCTTCGAGGAGCTCCGCGTGGCCATCTTCGCTCCGGAGGTGACGACGCCCGTGTCCGTGACGGTGGCGAAGGTCGGCGCGGCCCTCGCGGCGCTGCGCTAGAAGCGGGTGGCTGCGCGTCCGCGACGAGCGCATCGGCGTCCTCAAGGTGCTGCCGCCCGACTGCCACCGCCGGCCGGTCGTACGGCCCGCGCTCCCCGGTGACGCCGGCCAGAACGAGCATGTCCGACGCCTCAGGGGGGCTACACCAGTCGCCCCCGGCGTCGAACTGCTCCAGCACGGCCCTCGTAGGAGCCCGCTTCAGCATCCCGCTGAGCGACAACGGAGGGCACGACTCGGGAGAGCCCGGCCGTGTCCAGCATGGTTCCAGGTGGGACTCGCCCTGTCGGGGACGTCGCCCTTCGCGGCGACCAATCACAGCACAAAAACCTAACCATCCATGAAGCCGAGAGCGAATCAATCACAAATAAAATACATCACCACCGTCATCGCGACGCATCACGAAACTGCAACCCATTACGCGCTCCACCTGGGATGTATTTGACCCACTCACCCGCGCTCGTTCCTGGCATGACCCTCCGCCAGTCTGGTTTGCCCCAGCGGCAACCCCTTAGCCTGACATCCCGATGACGTGCGCCACGCCCAGGGCGCAATCATCCACACTTGCTGAATTACCAGCCTTTCTCGTTTGGATTTGAATTCAATTCAAGACCAGTGCTAGTAGGGAATTGGCTTCGGCCGACCCCGCACAAACAACACAGGAGTAGTCCATGACGAGGAACGTGAAGCGTTTCCTGGCTGGCTCGCTGCTGTCTCTCACCCCGTCGATCGCTTTCGCCGGACAGATCGAACTCGACTTCCCCGACTTCCTCACCCAGCGCAGCGAGTACGTCAGCGTCCGTGAGGGCGCGGTGCAGCTCCCCGTGCGGAAGGGCCCCTCGGTGGAGGCCATCGGCCCTGCCGTTGAAGACTTCTTCGTCTCCAACCAGGCCGGCGTCGACCTCCACCTGGGCATCCAGATCCTGACGGGCTCGTTCAACGGCACCTGGAACACCCACCCTGTCCCCC
>NZ_VHLB01000181.1:0-4543 GCF_006547365.1 Myxococcus sp. AB056
GCCCCACCCGCGCCGTCCGTGTCCCCCACGCGCCCCGGTGTCGTGGCCCTGGCCGCCTCCACCGGCGGTCCGGCGGCGCTCTTCCGCCTCCTGTCCGAGCTGCCCGCCAGCTTCCCCGTCCCCCTGCTGGTGGTGCAGCACATCGCCATTGGCTTCAGCGAGGGCCTGGCGCAGTGGCTGCGCACCGCGGGGCCCTTGCCCGTGAAGGTGGCGGAGGATGGCGAGCCCCTGCTCCCCGGGCATGTGTATCTGGCGCCGGATGATCGCCACCTCGGCGTGCGAGCCGAGGGCCGGGCGGAGGTCTCCCGGGCCGCGCCGGTGAATGGCTTCCGGCCGTCCGCGACGTGGATGTTCCGCTCGGTGGCCCGCGCCTACGGGCCCGCGTCGCTCGCCGTCATCCTCACCGGCATGGGCCAGGACGGACTGGAGGGCGTGCGCGAACTCCACGGCACCGGAGGCCGCATCCTGGCCCAGGACGAGCAGTCCTCCGTCGTCTACGGCATGCCCGGGGTGGTGGTGGGCGCCAACCTGGCCCACGAAGTCGTCGCCCTGCCCGACCTGGCGAGCCGGCTCACCTCGGCTTTCCGGGGTAACGGGGGAGTCTGAGTTACACGCGCCAGAACATTGGATTTTAAAACATCCACAGGATTCTCCCGGTGCCGGGATGGTCCGGCGCCCGTGCGGTGTCATGATGGGGGCCCCTTCCAGCCAGTCCCCATTCATGGCAGCTCGACTCCCCGCATCCCTCGCCACCGTCTTCGCCGCGCTCCCCGACCCGTCCTACGTCCTGGATGACACGGGGCGGGTCCTGGTGTGCAGCCAGGCAGGCGCGAGGACGGTGGGCCGGCTCCCCGAGGAGCTGGAGGGCAGGCACTGGGGGGAGCTGGGCTTC
Source organism: Myxococcus sp. AB056 (assembly GCF_006547365.1). Taxonomy (NCBI): domain Bacteria; kingdom Pseudomonadati; phylum Myxococcota; class Myxococcia; order Myxococcales; family Myxococcaceae; genus Myxococcus; species Myxococcus sp. AB056. The sequence continues at coordinate 893 of NZ_VHLB01000181.1, forward strand.
CCGCCCGAGGAGCTGGCGCGGCTGGAGACGGCGCGCGCGCGGGTGATGCTCATCCAAGACACCTGCGAGCTGGAAGCGCCCTGGGCCACGCAGACGGGCCCCCGGCGGCACGCGCTGACGCTCAGTCCGCTGCCCTCGGAGGATGGGGGGCCTTGCTGCGTGCTGGTGACGGCGCGCCCCCTCACCGACGCGGAGGCCGTGTTCTCCCGCGCCATGGAGCTGGAGCTGGCCGCGCGGGCGGAGGTGGAGCAGGCCGAGCGCCGCCGCTCCTTCCTCTACCAGGCGATGACGACGCTCTTCACCCACCCGCCGGACCCGCAGGGCATGTACACGCTGCTGGCGCACCTGGCGGTGCCCGACGTGGCGGACTGGTGCCTGGTGGACGCGCTGGAGCAGGGCCCCTGGGTGACGCGCGTGGCGGCGGCCTGCCTGGACCCGACGCAGCAGGAGCGCTCGGGCGCGCTGCCCACCCGCACCGAGCTGCGGGACGACGCCGCCGTGGGCCTCTTGCGCGTGCTGCGCACCGGCGAGCCGGAGCTGGTGCCGGCGGTGACGGATTCCCTGCTGCGCGCCGCCGCGGCGGAGCCCGCGCACCCCGCGCTGCTGCGGCTGCTCCAGGCGCGCTCGTACATGATTGTGCCCCTGCGCGCGCGCGGCCACACGCTGGGCGCCGTCACCTTCGTGTCCTCGGGCTCCGGGCGGCGCTACGGCCCGGACGACCTGGCGCTGGCGGAGGACTTGTGCCTGCGCGCCAGCCTCGCCATCGACAACGCGCGGCTGGTGGGCGAGTCCCGGCGCGCGGCGCGAGCCCGCGAGGACTTGCTGGCCGTGGTGTCGCACGACTTGAAGAACCCGCTGGGCGTGGTGCAGCTGGGCGCGGCGCTGCTGCTGCGCGGCGCGGGGGCGAAGCCGGGCGGCGAAAGCGTGGCCAAGCAGGCCACCCGCATCCAGGACGCCACCGAGCGCATGTCGCGCCTCATCTCCGACCTGCTCGACTGGGGCCGGCTGGAGGCGGGCGGCCTGCCGCTGGAGTGGGGCGAACACGGCGTGGCCGGGCTGCTCACCGAGGCGCTGGACTCCATCCGTCCGCTGGCGGAGGCCAAGGGCCTGCGCCTGTCCGTGGAGCTCCCCGCCGCGGACGTGCGCGTGCGCTGCGACAAGGTGCGGGTGCTCCAGGTGCTGGGCAACCTGCTGGGCAACGCGGTGAAGTTCACCACCGCGGGGGGCGACCTGAAGCTGGGCGCCCAGGCGCGCGGCGGTGAGGTGTCCGTCCACGTGCGCGACACCGGCTCCGGCATCGCTCCGGACGCGCTGCCCCACATCTTCGACCGCTACTGGCAGGCCCGCGACGCGGCCAGCCGCGGCACCGGACTGGGCCTGGCCATCGCCAAGGGGCTCGTCGAAGCCCACGGCGGTGGCATCCAGGCGGAGAGCACCCTGGGCGAAGGCAGTGTGTTCACCTTCACCCTGCCCTCCGCGGGCGCCTCGGCGTCCCACGCTGTACACCCGCCGCTCGCACGCAGGGGCACGGACGCCTGAGCCCGCGGGGCCCCGTGCCCGCGCCGAATTGCCGCTACCCGGACGTCCGTGCAAGGAAGCCGCATGTCCTTCCTGCAGCAGGCGCTCGTGTTCCTCGCGGCGGCGGTGCTGGCGGTTCCTCTCTCGCGGCGGCTCGGACTGGGCTCCGTGCTGGGCTACCTGGCGGCGGGCGCGGTCATCGGCCCCTGGGGACTGAAGCTCATCAGCGACGTGGAGCACATCTTCCACGTGGCGGAGCTGGGCGTGGTGCTGCTGCTGTTCGTCATCGGCCTGGAGCTGCAACCCAGCCGGCTGTGGGCGCTGCGCCGCTCCGTCTTCGGCCTGGGCGGCGCGCAGGTGCTGCTCACCGGCGCGCTGCTGGCCAGCGTGGGCCTGCTGTGTGGCCTGACGTGGGGCGCGGCCATCGTCACGGGCTTTGGCCTGTCGCTGTCCTCCACCGCCTTCGCGCTGCAACTGCTGGCCGAGCGCAACCGGCTCACCACGCCGTATGGCCAGCTGGCCTTCGGCATCCTCCTCTTCCAGGACCTGGCCGTGGTGCCGCTGCTGGCCCTGCTGCCGCTGCTGGGTGACGGCGGCGCGCCCTCCCCGGAGCCGGTGTGGCTCCTGCTCCTGAAGGACGTGGGCGTGCTGCTGGCGGTGGTGCTGAGCGGCCGCTACCTGGTGCGCCCGGTGTTCCGCGCCGTGGCCGCCACCCACAGCCAGGAGCTGTTCACCGCCACCGCGCTGCTGCTGGTGGTGGGCACCGCGTCGCTGGTCAACGCGGTGGGCCTGTCCATGGCGCTGGGGGCCTTCCTCGCGGGCGTGCTGCTGGCGGACTCCGAGTACCGCCACGAGCTGGAGGCGGACCTGGCGCCCTTCAAGGGGCTGCTGATGGGCCTGTTCTTCATCAGCGTGGGCATGTCGGTGAACCTGAGCCTCATCCTCCAGAAGCCGCTGCTCGTCTTCGGACTGGTGCTGGGGCTGGTGGCCCTCAAGGGCGCGGTGCTCTACGGGCTGGGGCGGATGGCCCTGGGGCGGCGTGAGCCGGCGCTCGACCTGGCCGTCGTCATCTCCCAGGGCGGTGAGTTCGCCTTCGTGCTCTTCTCGCTCGCCACCGCCCAGCACATCATGGAGCGCTCGCTGTCGGAGCTGCTCGTGGTGGTGGTGGGCCTGTCCATGGCCACCACGCCGGTGCTGTATGCCGCGCACGAGCGCTGGGTGCGCCCGCGCTTCAAGCCGAAGGCCTCGGGGCGCGAGTTCGACGTGGCGCCCACGGAGGACAACCCCGTCATCATCGCCGGCTTCGGCCGCGTGGGGCAGGTGGTGGGCCGCCTGCTGCGCGCCAAGCGCATCGGCTTCACCGCGATTGACGCCAGCCCGGAGCAGATTGACTTCATGAAGCGCTTCGGCAGCCAGGTCTTCTACGGGGACGCCTCACGTCTGGACCTGCTGCGCGCGGCCCGCGCGGACAAGGCGAAGGTGTTCGTGCTGGCCATCGACGACATCGAGGCGTCACTGCGCACCGCGCGGGCCGTGCAGCAACACTTCCCCCACCTCACCTTGTTCGCCCGCGCGCGCAACCGCGTGCACGCCTACGAGCTGCTGGACATGGGAATCGACCGGGTGATGCGTGAGACGTTTCTCGACAGCCTGGAGATGGGCGCCGGGGTGCTCCAGGAGCTGGGCCTCACGTATTCGGAGAGCCGGCGCGCCCAGGAACGGATGATGGAACACGACGAGCGCCTCCTGCGCGAGACGGCCCGGTTCCACCGCGACGAGCAAAAGCTCGTGGAGTTGGCCGACAAAGCCCGCAAAGAGCTGGAGAGCCTCTTCGAGAAGGACGAAGCGGAGCACCCCGACAGAACCTCGTGAGCCACCGCCTGCCTGACTTTCTCCACCCTCCCTCGAAAGTGACTTCCTGAAATTCATGTTTCACCCAGGGTTGCATCCACCCGGGCCGCATTCCTCTGTCACGGATGCACCCTGGAGGCGGTGGTCGCCTCCCTTCCAGGCAACGGGGGCGACACACCGCGCGCTGATGCCTGCCTGGCATCGCGCGGGGCGGAGAGCGGGGTATGGTTCCGTTCCCACCGCTGAAACCGAAGAGGCATGCCCCCCACCCCCGCCAAGAAG